>NZ_JALNUM010000140.1:0-14817 GCF_026540795.1 Methylobacterium sp. GC_Met_2 | reverse complement strand
GCGTGTTGTCTCTCTTGGGCCATGCCCCCGGCGCGACGAGCGCGCGGGGACGATGAGGCGCGTCCGGGCAGATCCGCCCGCAGATTGAGTCCGAAAGACCCATGACCGACCTGAGGGAGACGATCCGCCGATGACTTCCGTCCGAACCGGCGGCGTGTATCAGGGCGCCATGACCGAGCTCCTGGAACGAGCCATTCCGTGCGTCCGCGCGCTCCCCGACACCCTGCAGGACGATGCTGCCCGCATGCTGCCGCCGTTCGGGGGTGAGGCGGACAGAAAGGTGTCCCCGCTGACGCCGGAGGAGGCGGCGGACCTCGCGGCGTCGGATGCGGACGTGGCACGCGGCGAGTTCGCGACGGACGAGCAGATCCGCGCCATCTGGGCGAAACATGGACCGTGAGCGTTCGGTATACCCTCACGGCGGCGCGGCAAGTCGAGGCCGCGCTTGACGACCCGGCTGCGCAGTCGCCGGAGGCCGCCCGGGGATTGCGAGAACGCCTGCTCGTGGTGACGACCCTTCTGGAAGCCCACCCGTTCATGGGACACGGAACCAGCGTGCGGCACATCCGCCGGTTTCCGCGTGGGACCTATCCCTGTCTCGTTGACGATTCGATCGGCCGGGACGCGATCATCGTGCGCCGCTTCCGTCACGCCTCCCGGCAGCCCCTGTCCTGACCGCGACACCCAGCCTTGCCCGAGATAAGTTGACGCCGGACCGGCAGGCTGCCATCCGCCCGGCAGAGCCCTGATCCTCGAGCCCCCACAGAATGACCGACCTCATCGAGACGATCCGCCGGACGCTCGTGCCGATTCACAAGGAGGGCTATCCCTTCATCCTGATCGGCATCGTGCTGACCGTGCTGGCCGGCACCTTCTCCCAGTTCTTCGGCTGGATCTTCCTGATCCTCACCCTCTGGGTCTGCTACTTCTTCCGCGATCCCGAGCGTGTCACCCCGGTGGCCGACGGGCTCGTGGTCTCGCCGGCCGACGGGCGCGTCAACCTGATCGCCACCGTCCTGCCGCCGCCGGAACTCGACCTGCCGCAGGTCCCGACGCTGCGGGTCTCGGTGTTCATGAACGTGTTCGATTGCCACGTGAACCGCGCGCCGGTCTCGGGGCGGATCGGCCAGATCCACTACACGCCCGGCCTGTTCCTCAACGCCGAGCTCGACAAGGCGAGCGACGACAACGAGCGCAACGGCATGGTGATCGAGACGACGCATGCCGGCGCGCCGAAGCGCGTCGGCGTGGTGCAGATCGCGGGGCTGGTGGCCCGGCGCATCGTCGGGTTCGTCTCGGCGGGCGACGTGCTCAGCGTCGGCGAGCGGTTCGGACTGATCCGCTTCGGCTCGCGGGTCGACGTCTATCTGCCGGCGGGCGCGACCGTGCTGGTCGGACTCGGCCAGAAGGCGGTGGCCGGCGAGACGGTGCTGGCCGATCTCGGCGGCGGCGCGGATCGGGTGTTCAAGCGGATCTGACCCTATGGACGATCTCTTCCCGCCCTTCGAGCCCGATCCGAACGAGCCGCGCCCGCGCCGGTTCAAGCCGGTGCCGTTCCGGATGATCGCGCCCAACATGATCACCCTGATGGCGCTCTGCCTCGGGCTGACCGCGATCCGCCTCGCCTTCGAGGGCAAGTTCGAGCCCGCGGTCATCGCCGTTGTGGTGGCGGGCGTGCTCGACGGCATCGACGGGCGGGTGGCGCGGCTGCTCAAGGGCACCTCGCGCTTCGGGGCGGAACTCGATTCGCTGGCCGACTTCGTGAATTTCGGCTGCGCCCCGGCCTTGATCCTCTACGGTTTCGTGCTGTTCCACCTGAAGTCGGTGGGCTGGATCGTGGCGCTGATCTTCGCCATCGCGATGGCGCTGCGGCTCGCCCGGTTCAACGCGATGCTGGACGATCCGAACCGGCCGGACTGGAAGAAGGATTTCTTCGTCGGCATGCCGGCGCCGGCCGGCGCGCTGACCGCGATGCTGCCGCTCTACCTGCACTTCCTCGGCTTCGGCCTGGAGCGCTGGGCGGCACCCGCGATCCTGATCTACGTGCTGTGCATCGCCCTGCTGGTGGTCTCTACGGTCCCGACCTACTCGGGCAAGACCATGGGCAAGCGGGTGCCGCGCAGCCTCGTGCTGCCGATCTTCCTGTTCGGCGTGGCGGCCTTCGGGATCCTGATCAGCTACCCGTTCGAGGCCCTGGTGGCGGTGAGCGGAGGGTATCTTCTGACCATCCCGGTCGTCGCCGCGCAGTACCGCCGCCGGCTCAAGGCGGAGCCGGCCGTCGGTGCCGAGGAGCGGCCCGGGGCCGTATCGGAGGAATTGCCCGCCACCGCGACAGCGGAATAACCGCTGGCCGTCGCTGAAGAATCCTCTACCTTGACCATGTCCGGCGAGGGGGATTCGACGATGCTTGACGAGTTCAAGAAATTCGCGCTGCGCGGGAACGTGGTCGATCTCGCGGTCGGCGTGATCATCGGCGCCGCATTCGGGGCGATCGTCAACTCGGCGGTCCAGGACGTCTTCATGCCGGTGATCGGTGCGGTCACCGGCGGGCTCGATTTCTCGAACTACTACATCCCGCTCTCGTCCAAGGTGCAGGCCGGCCTGCCCTACCTGGACGCCAAGAAGCAGGGCGCGGTCATCGGCTACGGCCAGTTCCTGACCTTGACGCTGAACTTCGTGATCGTGGCCTTCGTGCTGTTCCTCGTGATCCGGGCGATGAACCGCCTGCAGACCGCACAGCCCAAGGAACCGGAGGCTATCCCGGCCGACGTGAAGCTGCTCGCGGAGATCCGCGACCTCCTGGCCGCGAAGCCGCAGGTCTAAGACCCTCAGGTGCCGCGCGGCCCAGGCTCCTCCGGCTTGACGCCGAAGGCATCGAGGATCTGGTCGAGGGCCTGGCCCACCGCGTCCGTGCCCTCCTCGTGGGTCTTCAGCCGGGTCTCGAGCCGGCGGATCTGCGGCTCGAACGCCTCCGGCACGGAATCGTCGCCGAGGAACCGGGGCTTGTCGGCCTCCACCGGCAGGACGCCGCGGAGTTGCTGGCCGAGATGGTCGCGCACGGGCTCAGGCAGCACGGCGCCGGGTTCATGAGGACCGGGTTCATGGGGATTGTCGTTCATGGTCGCCTCGCGGGTCGAACCGATGATCAACGGCCGGTCGGATGAAGCGTTGCGCCGACGGCCGCGCCAACAGGTGGGACCCCGGAGCTTGGCTCCGGGGTCCCATGGGCCGATACGGGACCGGCCCGCAGGCTCAGTCGATCACCTCGACGATGCGGTGGCCGCGATCGACCAGCACCGGGCGGTCGTTCACCACCGTGTAGCGGTAGCCCGGCTGCACGCGGTACTCGCTCGGGACGTCGTAGTAGGTCACGCCCGCGGACGGCAGGGTCGAGCCGACGGCGACGCGGCCGTCGTAATCGTACGAGCGGACGTTGCGCTCGCGGACGTAGCTGCGGAAGCGCGGGGCCATGTCGACACCGAGGATGCCGCCTACCGTGCCGGTGGCCGCGCCGACGGCGCCGCCGACGATCCCGCCGATCGGGCCGGCCGCATCGGCACCCGCGGCTGCGCCGCGCTCGGCACCCGGGATGGTGCCCTGGGCCTGGGCGGCCAGCGGCAGCGACAGGACGAGGGCCGAGGCGGCGATGAGGGTCTTGATGGTCATACGGGATTGCTCCGTTCTGTGGCGTTCCGCCGCGGTCACGCAGCGAAGCTCGGGCCGGTAACGCCCGATACCCGGAATCGGATGCATCCCTTTTTGCGGACGAGGGCCGAGGGCTAGAGCCGTGCCCGATCGCGTTGCAATCGTGCACGGCTCTAAGCTCGTGTTGTAACGCGCTCTCTTGCGCCGAACCGGTGTCCGCTTCGGCGGAGAGCGCTCTAACGCGGCCTCACGGTTTGGTCGCACACCGGGTTTCCAAAGGGCTTTGCCCGTTGGCGGGTGCTCGGGGCAGTGTCCTGAGAGAGGCGCCAGGGCTCTGCCCTGGACCCGCGAAAGGTCCCGACCTTTCGAAACCATGACCTGCTCGGCTCGCGGGGCGCGGAGAACCGCGCGCGCCCCTCAACCGGGCTCTCACGCGTCCTTGGGCATCGCCGACTGGATGAACCGGTCGGAGCCGAGATCCTCCTCGTCGTAGCCGAGCAGCTCCGCCAGGCGGCCCCGGGCGCGGCTGACGCGGCTTTTCACGGTGCCGACCTTGCAGCCCATGATCGTGGCGGCCTCCTCGTAGGAGACGCCCTCCGCGCCGACCAGCACCAGGGCCTCGCGCTGGTCCGGCGGCAGCTTGGCGAGCGCCGATTGCAGATCCTCGACATCGAGCCGGTCGCCCTGGTGCGGGGCGGTGGCGAGGCGCGCCGCGTAGGACCCGTCCTGATCCTCGACCTCGCGGACCCGCTTGCGGTGATCCGAGTAGAAGATGTTGCGCAGGATCGTGAACAGCCACGCGTTCAGGTTGGTGCCCGGCTGGAACCGGGCGCGGTGCTGCCAGCCCTTGAGCAGCGTGTCCTGGACGAGGTCGTCGGACCGGGCGGGATTCGAGGTCAACGACAGCGCGAAGGCGCGCAGGGATGGAACGGCGGCCAGCAGCCCGTTGCGGAATTCCGGCTCGATCGCCTCGCCCCGGGCGCGGAGAGCCGCCTCCAGCTGTTCGATCAGGTCGCCGAAGCGGGACGGGAGCGTCTCCTCGCCGATCCGCTCGTAGACGGTGCGCAGATGCTCGCCGAGATGCGTGCGGATGCCGGCATTCAGGTTCGGGCGGCCATCCCGAGTCGCGTCCTCCTGGGACAGGACGGTGTCGGTGTCGTCGCGGGTCATGCGTATCGCGCTCGTCAACTCATCGTGGCCCGACCGGTGATCCCGCAGGATCGAGGCGGATCGCTTGCCGGCTTGAACCCGGGCAAAGGTCCGGCCGCTGCGCTCCTGTTACCGGCGTTCTAACGCATCGGGGGCGGGTATGCACCCTCAGCCAAAACACACTTAAGCTAAGTTGACCGGTCTCAACAGACGGATCGTCCCATCCCGCAGGGTCAAGACGTCGCCGCGGGCGAGGTCGGTCCAGCTCTCGTCCCGGGTCAGCGCCTTCGTGGCAATGACGGTGACGATGTCGTGCTCGGTGGTCTCCCGGGCAAAATCGACCTGCCAATCCTCATCGATCAGGGTGGCCTTGCCGAAGGGGGCGCGGCGGGTGAGGTAGCAGAGGCGCTTGCCGCAATGGGCGTAGAGGGTGCGGCTGTCGGTCAGCAGCATGTTGAACACGCCGAGCCCGTGCAGTTCGCCCGCAAGGTCGGCCACCGCCCGGTCCAGGGTCTCGGGCCGGGGCAGGGCCTTGTAGCGGTCCTGCAGGCGTCCGAGCATCCAGCAGAAGGCGTGCTCGCTGTCGGTGGAGCCGATCGGCATGAAGCCGCCGAGCGGCAGCCGCTTCACGCCCTTGAGCTGGCCGTTATGCGCGAAGGTCCAGCGGCGGCCCCACAATTCCCGGGCGAACGGGTGGGTGTTCTCCAGGCTGACCCGGCCGCGATTGGCCTTGCGGACATGGGCGACGACGATCCGGCTCTTGATCGGCATGTCGCGGAGCAGCCGGGCGAGCTGCGAGCGGGCGCTCGGCTCCGGCTCGTGGAAACTGCGGCAGGTCCGCCCGTCGTAGAAGCTGATGCCCCAGCCGTCGGCATGGGGGCCGGTGTCACCGCCGCGCCGGGCGAGGCCCGCGAAGGAGAAGCGGATGTCGGTCGGCACGTTGGCGCTCATGCCGAGCAGTTCGCACATCGTGTTTCAGCCGGGCCATGCGGGGAAGCGGCGACGTTTAGGAGTGTTCCGCCGTCCCGACAACGGCTTTCGCGCGGATCAGCGGGCCAGATAGTCGGTGAGCGTCATGCCGACCATGATGGCGACCCAGAAGAAGCCGAGCCCCGAGAACAGCCGGATCAGCGGCGGCTCGTGGATCACCTCCATGGAGACGAGGAGGATCAGCGCCACCATCACGGCGACGACGGCGAGCTCGACGATCCAGACCTGCGCGAAGGGGAGGGTGGCGCCGAGGGTGACGTTGACGGCGAGCAGGGCGAGCAGCGCCAGGACGGTCAGCACGGGCGTGCGCAGGCGCTTGCGAAGCAGGGCGCGGTCGTCGGCGCTCAAGGCGGCGAGGGGGGTTCGCATCCTACCGGTTCACCACGTAGAGGATCGGGAAGGCGAGGATCCAGACCAGATCGATGAAGTGCCAGTAGAGGCCGTAGACCTCGATCCAGTTCTGGTGGCGGGACAGGAACCCGGCCTTGGCGGCCATCCAGGTCATGCCGAGCAGGAGCGCGATGCCGGTGAACAGGTGCACGGCGTGCAGGATCGTGGCGACGTAGTAGAGGTTCACGAACAGCCGCGCGGCCGGCGTCTCGGCCAGCGCGAAGGGCCGGCCGCTCAGGAACGGCATCATGTGCTCGGACCAGTCGGCGTAGTACTCGTAGCCCTTCAGCACGAGGAACAGGCCGCCGAGCGCCGCGGTCGCCAGCATGGCCCGGACCATGGCGCGCTGCCAGCCCATGCGCGAGAACTCGATCGCCATGGACATGGTCAGGCTGGAGCCAATCAGCACGACGGTGTTGGTGGCGCCGATCCAGAACTTGAGGTGCTTGGCCGCCGCGACCGTCGCCTCGGGGTGCTGGATCCGGGTGATCAGAGCCACCAGGAACAGGGCCGAGAACAGCAGCAATTCGGTGATCAGCCACGCCCAGATGCCGAGGGTCGCCGCCTCGCGCTGCTGCGCCACGCTCTCGAAATGCTCGGCGCGAACGATCCCGACGCCGTCGGCCAACCCCTCGCTCATCCGTGCTGGTCCCGGGATTCCTTGGCCTGGATCGGGTAGTCGTAGGGGATGCGCGGCACCTCCGGCGGCGACAGGAAATTGTGCGTCGGCGGCGGGGACGAGGTCTCCCATTCGAGCCCCTTCGCGTTCCACGGGTTGGCGGGGGCCTTCCGCCCGAACCACAGGGAATAGACGAGGTAGAGCATCGGGAAGATGTAGCCCGCCGCCAGGATCGTGGCACCCGCCGAGGACAGCACGTTGAGGAGCTGGAACTCCGCCGGATAGGTCGCGTAGCGCCGCGGCATGCCGAGATAGCCGAGGATGAATTGCGGGAAGAACGTCACGTTGAAGCCGAGGAAGATCAGCAGCGCCGAGACACGGCCCCAGGGCTCGCTGTACATCCGGCCGGTGAACTTGGGCCACCAGAAGTGCAGGCCTCCGAGGAACGCCAGCACCGTGCCGCCGACCATGATGTAGTGGAAATGCGCGACCACGAAGTAGGTCGCGTGGATGTGCTGGTTGATGGCCAGCGTCGCGAGGTAGAGGCCGGTCAGCCCGCCGAGCACGAACAGGCCGATATAGCCCATCGCGTAGAGCATCGGCGTGTCGAGGCGCAGGCTGCCCTTATGGATCGTGGCGGTCCAGTTGTAGACCTTCACGGCCGAGGGCACCGCCACCGCGAAGGACAGGGCCGAGAACACCAGCGAGGCCAGATCGCTCTGGCCGTTGACGAACATGTGGTGGCCCCAGACGAAGAAGGTCACCGAGGCGAGCCCGATCGACGCGTAGGCGACGAAGCGGTAGCCGAACAGCTTCTTCTGCGCGAAGGCCGGGACGATCTCGGAGATCACCCCCATGCCGGGCAGGACCATGATGTACACGGCCGGGTGCGAGTAGAACCAGAACAGGTGCTGGAACAGCACCGGGTCGCCGCCATAGGCCGGATCGAACACGCCGACATGGAAGGCGCGCTCCGCGATCAGCAGGATCAGCGCGGTCGTGATGACAGGGGTTGCCAGCAAAAAAATCAGGCTGGTGGCGTAGTGCGTCCAGACGAAGATCGGCAGCTTGAACCACGTCATGCCGGGCGCCCGCATGGTGTGGATCGTGACCACGAAGTTGAGCCCCGTCAGGATCGACGAGAAGCCCACGATGGTCACGCCGATCAGCGCCGGCAGCACCCAGGTGTTGGAGAATGCCGTGGAGAGCGGGGCGTAGAAGGTCCAGCCGGTATCGACCCCGCCCAGCACCACCGCGGCCAGGGTGAACAGGGCGCCGGCCATGAACACGTACCAGCTCGTCAGGTTGAGCTTCGGAAAGGCGAGGTCCTTGGCCCCGATCATCAGCGGGATCAGGAAGTTGCCGAAGGTCGCGGGGATCGACGGGATCAGGAAGAACCAGACCATCACCACGCCGTGGATGGTGAAGGCCTTGTTGTAGGTGTCGTTGGTCATGATCGCGCCGTTCGGCACGACCAGCGCGAGGCGCACCACGCCGGCCGCCACGGCGCCGATCACGAAGAAGCCGGTGATCGAGGCGAGGTAGAGCAGGGCGATGCGCTTGTGGTCGGTGGTTAGGAACCACGAGCGCAGGGTCGATTCCGCGTGCAGATAATCGGCCTTCCGCCCGATCGTCGATTCCGGGGCGTGGGGTTCGCGGCGGGCGGTGCCGCCGATGCTGCCCGATGCGCTCATCGTGTCGACCCTGCCGGTGTCGCGTCGGCAGCCTTACCGGCGGCCGGACTCGAATAGGATTTGAGGAAGTCGATCAGCGTCGTGAGCTCGTCAGCCGGGATTCGGCCGGCGAAGCTGGGCATGATCTGTTTGCCCCCGCCGGCGAGCCGGTCGCCGTTCGGGTTCAGGATCTTCTCGCGCAGCCAGCCCTCGTCGGCCGTGACGGTGCGGCCATCGGCGAGCTTCACGGGGCCACCGTACAGGCCCGCGAGGCTCGGCGCCTTCACGGCGGAGCCCGGCTCGTGGCAGCCGGCGCAGCCATAGGCCTCGTAGAGGGCGCGGCCCGCCGCGACCTTGCCCTGCTGGGCGCCCGCGTGGGTCAGCCACTCCTGATAGTCGCCCGGGTCCATGAAGGTGACCTCGCCGCCCATGACCGAATGGTCGGTGCCGCAATATTCCGAGCAGTAGAGGTGATAGGTGCCGGTCTTGTCCGCCTTGAACCACAGGTCGGTGTAGCGGTCGGGCAGGGCGGCGACCTGCAGGCGCACGGCCGGCAGGTAGAGGGCGTGGATCACGTCCTGGCTGATGATGTGCAGACGGATCGGCTGGCCGATCGGCAGGTGCAGGTTGTTGATCTCCGCCTGCCCCGTCGGGTGCTGGAACTTCCACATCCATTGCCGGCCGATCGCCTCGACCACCATGGCGTCGGGGGGCGCATTCCGCGAATGGATGTAGAGCCGCGCGCCCCAGACGAAGAAGATCAGCGTCAGCAGGAACGGGATCAGCATCCAGCTGATCTCGATGAGGTTCGAGCGGATGCCCGACGGGCTGCGGTCCGCCTCGGAGCCCTCCCGGTAGCGCAGGGCGAAATAGGTGATCGCCACGAAGACCGGCACGGTGAGCAGCAGCGTCAGCACCGTGAAGGCCAGGATGAGCAGGTCGGTCTGGGTCGCCGTGGTGGAAACCGCGGCCGGCCAGAGCTGGAGGGATTCGTGGCTCGGCGTCATCGCGCACTGGACTCCGCCGGTTCGAGGGAGCGGCCGACGGTCAGATCCATGGCGCGGCCGATCGGGATGCGGGCGCGGGTATGGGCCTCGTCCCGGTAGCCGTAGCCGGCGAGCCGTGCCTCGGACGCCGCGCGCTCACGGTCGATATCGGCATAGGGGTTGGCCTGGAGGTTCGGGGGCGGCGGCACGAGTCGGGACGTCTGCTGGGGCGTGAGCGCCGGCAGGGTCCGGCGCTGGCTCGCCGCGAAGGTGTGCATCAGCCAGATCATGGTGCCGATCACCGCCAGGGCCGTGAGGCCGAGGCCGGCCATGACCAGGGCGGTGTTGCGGACGTTGACGTCCCGCGTCTCATGCCCGGGATCATTGGGATCGCGCTGCGTGTTGGCGGGCGGGCGCGGCGGGCGTCCGGTGAAGAGGCCGCTGCCGCGCAGGGTCAGCCCGGCCAGGATCGCCGGGATCAGGCCAGCGGGACCGCCGCTCATGCCGGCCTCCCGGCGCGCCGGGCCGCCGAGGCTGCCCGGTCGGCCCGCGGCCGCAGGAACGGTCGCAGCGCGGCGGCGAGGCAGGCCACGCCGCCGGCGGCCAGCACGTCGCTCGGGCGGATCACGAACCGGTCGCGGATCGCCGGGGTGACGAGCCAGAACATCTCCAGGGCGTGCACGGCGAGCGCCGCCCCGGCCAGGATCCGGGTGGTCGGGCGGCCCGGCCGCAGGGTCGCGAGGCCGGCCAGCACCACGACGGCGCCCGCCACGATCGACAGCGCCCGCCCGAGCCAGCCGCCGCGGGCGAAGTACCACGACACCTCCGGCGGCAGGTTCGCCGACCAGACGATCAGGAACTGCACGAAGTGCATGTAGGCCCACAGGCCGAGCAGCACCACGAGGGGCACCAGCCGGCCGCGCCCCGGCGCGGTGCGGCCGCGGCCCACGGGCTCGGGCTCCTCCCAGGCGAGCAGGATCGCCGCCGCGAAGGCGAGGCCACTCCAGGCGGTCATCACCAGCAGGCCCAGCAGGGTGGAGTCGAGGCGCGGATCGAGGGACGCGATCACGTCGGTGACGAACAGCGTGCCGATCACCGCGTGGAGCCCCACCGCCGGGACGGTCCGGCTCTCGCCGGGGGCGTCGAAGGGCCGGGCGAAGCGCAGCGACAGCCAGGTCCAGGCGGCGAGATAGGCGATCACCCGGGCCACGAAGAACGGCGCCGTGAACCAGATCGCGGCGAGCGGCGTATGGGCGGGCGCGCCGGACCAGGGGTAGAGCAGGCCGGCGGCGGCGAGCACCGGCAGCGACAGGAGCACGGCCACCGGCATCAGCGCCATCAGCCGGCGCAGACCCGCCAGCATCTCGACGCCGCCGCGCTCGCGGACCCGCTTGCCGAAGCGCTCGGCCACGATGACCACCGGCAGGGCGCCGACCGGCAGGGCGAGGAGCACGAGCCACGCCGCGAGGTACGAGGCCGTCGCCCCGCGCCAGCCCCCCGCGAGCAGGCAGAGGGCCAGGAGGGCGAGGCCGGCGAGGCCGAGCAGGGCAGGGCGCCTCATCGCGCCGCCTCCAGCCGGGCCCGGTCCGGCTCCGGCAGGCTCGCCACCGGGGCATCCTGGCTGAGCTGGAGGGCGCGGACATAGGCGACGATCGCCCAGCGGTCGGCGGAGGGGATCATCTGCGCCATGCCGAACATCGCCTTCCGGCCGTTCGAGATCGCATCGTAAAGCTCAGTCGCGGAGGCCTTGCGCAGGTCCTCGCCCGTGAGGTTGCCGGCATGCGGGAAGCCGCGGGCGACGATCATGCCCTGCCCCCGCCCGTCCTGGCCGTGACAGGGGGTGCAGAACACCGCGTAGCGCTGCTGCCCCCGGTCGAGCAGGTCCCGGCTGACACTCTGCGGCTGCGGCGCGGTCTGCGCGGGATCGCGCCTCGGCACGGTGCCGGCCACCGGCTGGCGCATGGTGATCTCTTTGGGGAAGAACGGGTTCTTGTCCCAGGTCTTGGCCCGGGCCTGATCGGCCATGTCGGCCTCGCCGCAGGCGGCGAGCGGCGCCAGGGCAAGCAACGCCAACGGGAGGCAAAGGCGGAGGGCGGCCCTCATCGCGGGATCCGCCGGATCTCGAGGGGGCGCCCGGCCTCGGCCGGCAGGCCGGCGAGCCGCCGCTCGATGCGAGCCGCGTCGAACCTGTCGTCGCGCGCCTCGGCGGTCAGGAAGAAGCGGTCGTCCGAGGCGCGCAGGAAGCCTGGGATGTTGAAGGCCGGATGGTTCAGCCGCGGCAGGCGGTTGAGCACGAGCAGCGCGAGGTGGATCGCCACGCAGCCCGCCATCATCGCGAACGAGATGCTCGGCACCACGAAGGAGGGCCAGGACAGGCGCGGGCGCCCGCCGATCAGGAACACGTAGTCGTAGGCCGTGGCGTAGACGCACATCCCGTAGAATCCCGCGCCACCGAGCAGCGCCCCGGCCAGCGCGTAGGGCAGGATCGAGCGGGCCTCCAGGCCGAGCGGTCGCAGGGTCCGGGGCATCGGCACGGGCCCATGCCCGTCGAGATGGACGTGGTCCGGACCGATCCCCGACACGGCCTGGAGCGCGGCCGCGAGGTCGCCCTGGCTGGCGAAGCTCGCCGCCACGCCCCACAGGGGCGCCTCGGTCGGGGTCTCCTCCGGCCGGGCGGCGGCCTGGGCGGCGGCGCGCGCGGCGTCCTGAACCGCCGGGCCCTCCGTCAGGGCGAGGCGGCGGCTCTCGACGATCGAGACCGCCGGCAGGTAGCGCAGGAACAGCAGCAGCAGGGTCAGGAACAGGCCGACGGAGCCCGCGAAGGTGGCGACGCCCCAGATGTCGACCCCGTAGGGCAGCCGCGAGGAGGGCAGGAAATCCTGCGTCAGGGTCACGACGAGAACCATGACGTGGTCGGCATAGGCGCCGATGGCGACGAGCAGCCCGACCGCCGCCAACGCCAGCGGTGCCGTCCGAGCCCGGGCCGACCACAGGATCTGCGCCGGCAGGACGAGGCAGAGGATCGCCGTCCACGAGACCAGGGCGTGGTCGCCGGTCATGCGCCGGGCCAGGACGCCGCGCGCCTGCGCGTCGCCGTTGAGGAAGGTGTCGAAATATTCGGCGGCGTAGCAATAGGCGCTGGCGCAGCCGAGGCAGAGGAGCAGGCGGCCCAGCACGTCGAGGTGGCGGGGCGTGACCAGGGCGTCGAGTCCGTAGACGAGGCGGATCAGCATCACGATCACCGCCGTGACGCCGACGCCGGAATAGACCGCGTTGACGAGGAAGCTCACCGGCAGCAGCGTGCTGTGCCAGCCGGGCATCAGCGAGCCCGCCAGCATCACCGAGGCGCCGGTCTGGACCGAGACCACCAGCAGAACGCCGAGCAGAGCCACCGTCCGGTAGGCCTGGACCCAGATTTGCCAATGGGCCGCCGAGCCGCGCCAGCCCGAGGCGACGATGCCGTAGACCTGGGCGCGCAGCAGGGCGATCTTGCGGGTCGGCGCCTTGGCGTCGGCCTGACGCATCGCCTCGACCTGGGCGCGGTCGCGTAAGGTGGCGAGGTCCGGCAGCAGGCCGATGAACCACAGGCTCACGCAGATCACCAGGAACGCCACGATGTCGATCGCGTCCCAGAGCAGCGGCGAGCGGAATTGCGGCCAGAGGTCGTAGGTGTTGGGGTAGGGCAGGTTCCAGAAGAAGAACCACGGCCGCCCGAGATGGATGATCGGGTAGAGCCCGGCCGCCGCGGTGGCGATGAGCGCCAGGGTCTCGGCCACCCGGTTGACCGCCCCGCGCCACTCGGCCCCGAGCAGGAGCAGCACGGCCGAGACCAGCAGGCTGCCGGAGGCGACGCCGATCCACCAATCGTAGCTCGCGATGTCGAGCGCCCAGACGACGGCGTTGTTGTTGCCCCAGATCCCGGGCCCCGCGGCGAGCAGGTAGCCGAGGGTCAGCAGGAACAGGCCGAGCAGCGCGGCCGCCCCCGCGAAGGCGATCCACCAGCGCCGGTTGCCCGGATGGGTCAGCGGGATCGCCGTGACGGTGCCGCCGATGCCCTGGAGGGTCTCGTCCGGCCGGATCAGGGGGCCGCCCGTGACAGAACCGGCCATGCTCAGCCCTCCCGTCCGCCGGGTTCCGAGGGCGGCGCGAGCCCGGCGAGGTAGGTGGTGCGCGGCCGCGTGTTCAGGTGGCCGAGCAGCGCGTATTCCCGGGGGTCCCGGCGGGCGGCCGAGACCTGGCTGCCCGGGTCGGCGACGTTGCCGAAGGTGATCGCCCGGGTCGGGCAGGCGCCCTGGCAGGCGGTCTCGACGGCGCCGTCCGGGATCGGGGCGTGGTCGTCCTTGGCGGACGCGATCCGCGCCGCCGTGATCCGCTGGATGCAGTAGGTGCACTTCTCCATCACGCCGCGGGCGCGGACCGTCACCTCGGGGTTGCGCTGCTGCTGCTCCACCGGGGTCATGCCACCGGTATAGTCGAGGTAGTTGAACCGGCGGACCTTGTAGGGGCAGTAGCTCTGGCAGGTCCGGGTCCCGACGCAGCGGTTGTAGACTTGCAGGTTCAGCCCTTCGCTATCGTGGAGCGTCGCCTCCACGGGGCAGCCGAGTTCGCAGGGCGCCTGCTCGCAATGCATGCAGGGCACCGGCTGGAAATGTGTGCTCGGCGCGTCGAGTTCGCCCGCGTAGTAGCGGTCGATCCGCAGCCAGCCCATCCAGCGCCCCAGCGCGACCTCCTCGCGGCCGACCACCGGGATGTTGTTCTCCGCCTGACAGGCGGTGACGCAGGCGTTGCAGCCGGTGCAGGCGTCGAGGTCGATCGCCATGCCCCATTGCGCCGCGACCCAGCGATCCTGGCTCTCCGGGGCTGCATAGAACGAGGCCGGACTCGGTGCGCCCTTCGGGTCGCCCACCGGCGCGGCGCCGAGCGCCTGCACGCGGACGAGATCCTGGCCCTCCATCGTGCCGAGGTGCTGGGTGGTGACCGGCACGCTCCGCCGCCCGGTCTTGGTCAGCTTTGCCCCGGAGAGCCGCCAGGACGCGCCGACCGGCCGCAGGGGTCCGGCATCGTAGCCGAGGCCGCGCGACAGGTGGTCCGGCACGTCCCGGCCGTAGCCCAGGGTGAGGGTCACCGTGTCGTCGGCCTGGCCCGGCAGGATCCAGGCCGGGCCCTCGACCGCGCGGCCCGCCGCCTCGATCCGCAGGACGTCGCCGGTGGCGAGGCCCTCGCGCTCGGCGAGCCGGGGGCTCACCGCGATCACGTTCTCCCAGACCACCTTGGTGAGCGGCTTGGGCAGTTCCTGAAGCCAGGCGAGGTCGGCATGGGCGCCGTCCCAGAGCGTGGGATCGGGGCGGAACAGCACCTCGAGCCC
>NZ_JALNUM010000014.1:0-75952 GCF_026540795.1 Methylobacterium sp. GC_Met_2 | reverse complement strand
AACGGCGTTTCGGACGCCGGTAAACATAGCCCTGCCAAAGGAGGCTTCGCGTGAGCGAGAAACAGGTCAAAACCACGCTCCTGGATGTGAACGTCGACCTGGCGGGCCTGGCGGACGGACCTACCGTCCTCCTGCTCCATGGCTGGCCGGACGACGCCACGACCTGGGCGACAGTGGCCGCGCATCTGAACGAGGCGGGCTTCCGGACGGTGACGCCGGAGTTGAGGGGCTTCGGCGGTACGCGCTTTCGTTCGGCAGACACGCGGCGCACCGGCAACTCCGGCATCCTGGCCTTCGATGCCATCGACCTCATGGACGCCCTCGGGGTCGAGACCTTCATGGTCGCCGGCCACGACTGGGGCTCGAACGCCGCCGAGGCCATGGCGGTCGGCTGGCCCGGGCGCGTGACCCGCGTGGCGATGCTCTCGACCCCGTCGCGGCTCGGCGGCATGCCGACCCCGCCGTTCCCGCAGTGCCAGCGCCAGTGGTACCACTGGTTTCAGGCGACCAAGCGCGGCCAGGAGGCCGTGCGGGCCGATCCCAAGGGGTTCGGCCGCATCATGTGGGACAATTGGAGCCCGCACGGCTGGTACGATGAGGGGACGTTCGAGGCGGTCGCCGCGTCCTGGGAGAACCCGGACTTCGTCGACGTCACGTTGCACTCCTACCAGGCGCGCTGGGACGAGGCCGAACCGGACCCTCGTTCGGCCGAGCTTGAGGCGAAGGTGAAGGCGACCAAGACCCTTTCGACGCCGACCCTCTACATCCAGGGCGCCGTCGACGGCGTGAACCCGCCGGAGGCGAGCAAGGATGTACCGTCGAAGTTCGACGGGCCCTTCGAGTTCGTCACCCTGGACGGGGTCGGCCACTTCGCCCCGCGAGAGGCTCCGGACACCGTGGCGGCGGCGCTCATCCGGCATTTCCGGTCCACGGAGGGCAATGAGGGAGCACGGTGATGCGTGAGGTATGGGACGGCACGGCGGTGGAGTGGGATTCGGCCGAGATCGAACCCGGCATGCGCCTGCACTACGGCGTAGCCGGCGAAGGCGAGCGTGTGATCGTGCTTGTCCACGGCTATCCGGAGACGGCCTACGCGTGGCGTCGTGTCGTGCCGCGGTTGGTCCGCGCCGGCCTTCGTGTCGTGGTGCCGGACTACCGCGGAGCCGGAGGTACCTCGAAGCCGCCGGGAGGCTACGACAAGCACACGATGGCCGGGGACCTGCACGCGTTGCTCTACGGCCATCTCGGCCTGACGCAGCCGGTGACGATGGTCGGGCACGACATCGGCATGATGGTCGCCTACGCGTTCGCTCGCCGCTACCCGAAGCAGACCGAGCGGCTCGTGGTGATGGAGGCGCCCTTGCCGGGCACCGATGCCTACCAGACGGCGCTGGGCGACACCGTCCGCCTCTGGCACTTCCAGTTCCACCGTGCCCCCGACGTCCCGGAGCTGCTCACCGCCGGGCGCGAACAGCTTTACCTGGAGCGCTTTTACCAAGACCTTGCCTACGACACGGAGGCCATCGGCCCGGACGCGATCCAGCGTTACGTGCGTGCCTTCTCGCGGCCGGGTGCCATGCGGGCCGGGTTCGAGCTCTACCGGGCCTTCCCGGCCGACGACGCGCACAACAGGGCCGAGGTGAAGCTTGACGGGAAGCTCACGATGCCGGTGCTGGCGATGGCGGGCGTGCAAAGCGCCTTCGCCCCGTTCACCGAGGCGATGATGCGTGAGGTTGCTATGGACGTGACGTTCCGGACGGTCGAGCGGGCGAACCACTGGATACCGGAGGAAAACGCCGAGGGTCTCGTCAGGGAGATCCTCGGCTTCGTCGGCCCGCAGTGACGGAAGCAGGGTCAGTTGGCGGAGCCGGGCTTGGCAAAGGCGCGGTGCGCGGCCGCCACGAGCGGCTCAGGCAGCGCCTCCGCGACGGCGCTCATGAGCTTGTTCTTCACGGTCGGGACGACCTTGTCCTTGCCGGCCTGGAGCGCCTCGAAGGCAGCCTTCGCCACCACGGCGGGATCGTCCTTACCTTCCATCACGCCCGCCTTGGTGTCGAGCATCTCGGCGCGGTTGAAAAAGTTCGTGTTGGTCACCCCCGGCATCAGGATCGTCACGCCGACGCCGGTATCCTTGAGTTCGCTGCGCAGAGACTCGCCGAACCAGCGCAGGAACACCTTTGTCGAGCCGTAGATGGCTTCGAACGGATCGGGCATGGACGCCTCGACCGAGGAGGTGAAGAGCAGCTTGCCGCTGCCTCTTGCCACCATGTCCTTCAGGACGGGTTTGGTGAGCTGAACCGCCCCGCGGACGTTCAGGTCGATCATCTTCAGTTCGCGCTGGAGGTCGGTCTCAACGAAGGGACCACCCAAGCCGACGCCAGCGTTGACGCACAGCACGTCCACGGGACGCCCGAGCGACCGGATCGCCGCGACGAGGCTTTCGACGCCGTCCTCGCGCGAAAGGTCGGAGGCATGCATCCTGACCTGCGCGCCGTCCGTCGCGAGGCGCCCGGCGGCCGTCGTCAGGTGTCCGGCATCCTGAGCGGCGATGAGGACGTCGAAACCGTTCGTAACAAACTGGTGGGCGAGTTCGAAGCCGATGCCGTTCGAGCCGCCGGTCACGACGGCGAAGGGGCGGGTGGATGTCTCGGTCATGCGGTTCTCCTGTCGCCACGGCCAACATGAGCCCTGCCGGTCGGGTTCCTGGGATAACCACCAGGCCGATGCGGTGCCGATCCAGTCGGATGTGACGCGGAAGCCTTCGGGGGGTGGATGATCCCACCGACCAGGAAGGACCGATGCCGATGCGGTGCTCCTGCAGGGCATTCGCGAGAGGGCGCCTCGGAACCTGCAGACGAAAACGAGGATTTCCACAGGCTGCCCTGCTCCCATGCGAGGCCTTCCCACCCCGCCGAGATGCGTCTCGGCCCTTTCGGAGATCGACGATGAAAGCCCTGTGCTGGCACGGCAAGAACGACATCCGTTGCGACACGGTGCCGGACCCGATCATCGAGGACCCGCGCGACGTCGTCATCAAGGTGACGTCGTGCGCCATCTGCGGCTCGGACCTCCACCTCATGGACGGGCTGATGCCGACCATGAAGAGTGGCGACGTGCTCGGCCACGAGTTCATGGGCGAGGTCGTCGAGGTCGGCGGGGCTCACAAAAAGTTCAAGAAGGGCGACCGCATCGTCGTGCCGTTCAACATCAACTGCGGCGAGTGCCGCCAGTGCAAGCTCGGCAACTGGTCGGTCTGCGAGCGTTCGAACCGAAACGCCAAAATGGCCGCCGAGCAGTTCGGCTACACCACCGCCGGCCTGTTCGGCTACTCGCACCTCACCGGTGGCTACGCCGGCGGCCAAGCTGAGTACGTGCGTGTGCCGATGGCCGACGTCGCGCCGATGCTGGTGCCAGACGGCATGGACGACGAGTCGGTCCTGTTCCTCACTGACATCCTGCCTACCGGGTGGCAGGGCGCCGAGCACTGCGAGATCAAGGGCGGCGAGATCATCGCGGTCTGGGGCGCCGGCCCGGTCGGCTTGTTCGCGATCCAGTCGGCGAAGATCATGGGTGCCGAGCGCATCATCGCCATCGAGACCGTGCCTGAACGCATCGCCATGGCCAGGAAGGCAGGCGCCACCGACATCATCGACTTCATGCAGGAGGACGTGTTCGAGCGGATCAAGGAGATCAGCAGGGGCCAGGGCGCCGACGGTGTCATCGACTGCGTCGGCATGGAAGCATCGTCCGGCCACGGCGGCTTCACCGGTGCGCTCGCGACCATCCAGGAGAAGCTCACCTCGACCGAGCGGCCTTATGTCCTGGCGGAAGCCATCAAGGCGGTACGTCCGTGCGGCATCGTGTCGGTGCCCGGCGTCTACGGCGGGCCGGTGCCGATCAACATGGGCTCGGTCGTCCAGAAGGGTTTGACCATCAAGAGCGGCCAGACGCACGTGAAGCGCTACCTGGAGACGCTGACCAAGCTGATCCAGGAGGGAAAGATCGACACGACGTCGATGATCACCCACCGCTCGACCAATCTCGCTGACGGACCGGACCTCTACAAGACCTTCAAGGAGAAGAAGGACGGTTGCGTGAAGGTGGTCTTCCACCCGAACTAGCCTGACGCCCGCCATGATCACGCATCGATCCAGGGCGACCCTCGCCCTGGCAATCCCTTGATCTCGACGGAATGAAACAGATGGATCTCGGCATCAGCGGGCGGGTCGCCGTCGTCACGGGCGGCGACTCCGGCATGGGTTTCAAGACGGCGGAGTTCCTCCTGCGGGAAGGCGTGAAGGTCGTCCTCACCGACATCGACGACACGCAATTGCAGAAGGCCGCGTCCGAGCTAGCCGCGTTCGGCGAGGTCAGGGCCGTGGCGGCCGACCTGAGCGGTATGAAGGGCGTCGAGGTGCTCGCCGCATTCGCCAACATGGCCTTCGACGACAAGCCGACGATCCTGGTCTGTGCCGCAGGGATCACCGGCGCGTCCGGTGACTTCCTCGAACTCACCGACGACGATTGGCTGGAGGCGATCCAGACCGACCTGATGGCGGGCGTTCGTGCCACGCGCGCCTTCATCCCAGGCATGCGTAATGTGGGTTGGGGCCGCATCGTGCTGTTCTCCTCGGAGGACGCCGTGCAGCCCTACGTCGAGGAGCTGCCCTATGCCGCCGCCAAGGCCGGCGTCCTGAACCTCGCCAAGGGCCTGTCGAAGGCCTACGGGCCGGACGGCGTGCTGGTGAACTCGGTCGGTCCCGCCTTCATCGCCACGCCGATGACCGACGCGCAGATGGAGAAGAAGTCGAAGGAGAAGGGTATCACCTTCGGCGAGGCGATCCAGCAGACGCTGGATGAGGAGCGCCCCGGCATGGTTGCCAAGCGCCGCGGCAAGGCCGAGGAGGTCGCCGCCGCCGTCGTCTTCCTCTGCTCGGAGCACGCCAGCTTCATCACCGGCGAGTTCCTGCGCGTCGATGGCGGCTCCGTCATGACGATGGGCGCTTGACGATCCGTAGACCCATCGCATCCAATTCAACCCTTCCGGCGCTAAGGCACGCCGGCTTCCCGACAGAGACCGGAGCAGTCCAAGCGATGGCCAAGTCGAGCGACGTCACCGGCGAGTTCATCGGGGCGACCGGCGGCGCTCACCTGCTTTGAGCGAGACCGCGATCCGCAACGGCGACGCGCTTCCACTTGGGCAGTATGCCGCCCTGGGCGACGGGCGAAGCGTCGCTCTCGTCGGGGCGGGCGGCTCGGTCGATTGGTGGTGCGTCCCCAACATGGACAGCACGGCCCTGTTCGACCGAATGCTCGATCCGGAACAGGGCGGTCGCTTCTTCGTCACGCCCGTCGAGCCTTTCACCGTCGGACGTTGCTACCGGCGGGACAGCAACGGCCTAGAGCAGACCTTCTCGACGGTGAGCGGCAAGGCCCGCGTCACGGACTCCCTCAACAGCGGCATCTTCGGACGCCTGCCCTGGAGCGAGCTGGCGCGCCGGATCGAGGGACTTCAGGGGCAAGTCGAGCTACGCATCGAGATGCGGCCCGGGCGTCGATGCAACCATGCCAGTCCCTGGCGGGAAGGAAGCCCACACGGGGACGTCCTGCACGTCGACGGCGTGATCGCGGCCTTCGGGCCGACGACAGCGTGACACGCACCGTCGAAGATTACCGCCGGGTCGTCGCGGAACTCCAACATCGCCCAGGATATGCAGGGCGGACCTGCCAGTTCCAAACAGGTGTCGTTTATTCCAACGAGCCTGTCGGCCTACAAAGGATGGTGCCCAGGGACGGAGTCGAACCGCCGACACTGCGATTTTCAGTCGCATGCTCTACCAACTGAGCTACCTGGGCGTCGCCCGTGGCCATGCCGGCCTCGGACGCCGCGGGGTATAGTCAGTGCGTCGCGGCCTGTCCAGTGTCGCTGTCATTCCGGCGGCATCGAAACGGCGTAAAAAATTTCACGGCTCCGGGTCCGGCTCGGGTGGCGGCCGGTCCGAGTCGATCTCCTCGGGGATGGCGTAGCGCTCATTGAGCCATCGGCCGAGATCGACATCGGCGCAGCGCTGCGAGCAGAAGGGCTGGTACTCCGGCTCGGCGGGTTTGCGGCAGATCGGGCAGGCTGGGCGGCGTTCCCGGGTCATGCGAGGCCACCCCAGCCGGCGCGGATGGGATAGCCTTCGCCATCGAGCAGGCTCTGCGTCTCGTAGAGCGGCAGCCCGACCACCGAACTGTAGGATCCGATCAGCTTGACCACGAACGCGCCGGCCAGCCCCTGGATCGCGTAGCCGCCCGCCTTCCCCCGCCATTCGCCGGAGGCCACGTAGCCCTGGATATCCCGGCTCGAAAGGCGCTTGAATCGAACCCGTGTCTCGACAATCCGCTCGCGCCGGCCCCGCGGCGAAAGCAGGCACACGGCCGTGTAGACACGGTGCTGGCGACCCGACAGGAGCCGCAGGCAATCCGCCGCCTCATCCGGGACCTCGGCCTTGGGCAGCACGCGCCGTCCCACAGCCACGACCGTGTCGGCTGATAGAAGCCATGTCGGTGCGGTCTTGTCGCCCAGATGCAGGGCAGCCTCCGCGGTGGCGAGCTTCGTCCGCGCGAGACGGCGGGCGAGGTCGCGCGGCGGTTCGGCCTTGCGCGGCGTCTCGTCGATCTCGGCAGGCAGGAGGGCGTCGGGCTCGATCCCGATCTGCTGGAGCAGCGCCAGGCGGCGCGGCGAGGCCGAGGCGAGCACGAGCCGAGCCGTCGGTCGCTGCGCCGAGCCGATCGCGTCTGGTATGGCGTCCATGATGTTCCGTTCGCACGACCGGCGGAGCGCGGCGCAGGCCCGTTGCGGCGCCCTACCCCGCCGGCCCGGCCTGATTCCCCTGCCTGATAAGGGATGGGTGTTGCCTTGTGAACCGGAGCGCAGCCCTCGCGCGTCCGACGAAGCGCCACGTTGCGGCGCCCCCCGCGCGGGTCGCCAAACCCAAGATTCCTTGTCGTGGCAATTCCCCTGCAAGTTGAGAGCAAGATCTCAGATCGAGAGGTAACCGAACGTTAACCACGATCTCAGATGATCGGGCTCGCCGGGAGGGAGTTATCGCGGATGCTGAATGCCGATCCATTGTTGCGGCGCCCGAAGCTGCTCAACAAGGCGCGGGTCGCCCGCGCCCTCGAAGGCTTCAGGCCGAAGGCGGACTCGCCCGACCAAATCTGGCGGATGCTGACCGATCACTATGTTGTCGACCTCGATGCCGTCGCGGCCCTGCTGCCGGCCAATGAGCCGGAGACGCGCTGGTTGCCGGCGCGCGACTGACCCCTCGACGGTGGTAGGCCGCCGGGTAGATGGCATGAGATCTGCAACCGCAGGTCAACATCATTGAGGAAGCACCCAGGCAACGACAACGCGGCGGCTCGCACGCCAGAGCACCCCGCGGACCTTTCGATCACTCGAAACCGAGGTCCGTCATGTCTGAACTGCTCTCCGTTGCCCTGGTTTGCGCCGGCACGCTGCTGGCCCAGGACTGCTCCCGCGATACCGCACTCGACGTCATCATCGCGCCGGCCCACACTCCGATGGAATGCCTGATGCACGCGCAGACCATGGCGGCGCAGGCCGGGTTGCCCGGGGGCGGCGATCGCTACCTCAAGATCGCCTGCGAGCACCGGCGCACGGCGATCGACGTCGCCATCCGCCGTGCATCCTGATTGCGGGACTCGGTGAGGACGCTCCGGCATCGATGGCGCACGGATTTCCGGCGGGAGCGTGTTGACGACGTCAAGGGTGTGGTCAGAAATCCCGATGATGCACCAAAGTCACGTCGGTAGTCTTCTTTGCGACCCTGGATCTCTGGACGGTTGCCGACCCTCGGGGAGGCGACCATTCTGCGCGGCCAAGCCGATGCAATTCTAATCTGGCATCCGCCTCCATTGTCGACCCGTTAGCCCGCGTGCCGGGCAGGGCTCAGCGAGTGCCTGCTCGATGCTGTACGAAGCGTTCGACCTGCAGACCGACATCGCCGCCCAGACGCGGTCGTGGGGGAAACTGCTCAACGATGTCTGGTCGCCCTGGGTCGGCCTCGGCGAGCCGATCACGTGGATGTCGGCGGGCGCCCGGATGATGATGCGCGCCGGACTGACCTTCACGCGGCCGCCCTACGGCATCGCCGCCGTGGACGTGGGCAACAGGAGCGTCCCGGTTTCCGAGGAGCCGGTGGTGGTGACGCCGTTTGCAACCCTGCTGCACTTCAAGAAGGATATACACACCGAGCAGCCCAAAGTGCTGATGGTGGCGCCAATGTCCGGCCACTTCGCGACGCTGCTGCGGGCAACCGTGCGCGCCATGCTGCCGGACCACGACGTCTACATCACCGACTGGCACAACGCCCGCGACGTGCCCCTGTCGGACGGCCCGTTCGCCTTCGACGATTACGTCGCTCACCTCGTCCACTTCCTGCAGACGATCGGTGAAGGCGCCCACATGGTGGCGGTCTGCCAGCCCGCGGTACAGGCGCTGGTGGCCGCCGCCGCGATGGCGCAGACCAAGGACGCGGCCGCACCGCGCAGCATGACCCTCATGGCCGGCCCGGTGGACTGCCGGATCAACCCGACCGGCGTCAACGAACTCGCCAACTCGAAGCCGATCACGTGGTTCGAGCAGAACCTGATCGCGACGGTTCCGAACCGGCACAAGGGCGCCGGCCGTCGGGTCTATCCGGGCTTCATGCAGGTCTCGGCCTTCATGTCGATGAACGCGAAACGCCACGTCCAGGGCCATTCCGACCTGTTCTGGCACATGGCCAATGGCGAGCAAGCCAAGGCCGAAGCGATCGAGACGTTCTACGACGAGTACTTCGCCGTCCTCGACCTCGCGGCCGAGTTCTATCTCGAGACGGTCAAGACCGTGTTCCAGGATCATGCCCTGGCCCGCAATGCCGTCACCTATCGCGGCGAGCCGATCGATCTGCGATCCATCCGCCGAACGGCCCTGATGACCGTCGAGGGCGAGCGGGACGATATCTGTGCCGTGGGCCAGACCATGGCGGCCCACGACCTCTGCACCGGACTCGCCCCGTACATGCGGACCCACCACCTGCAGGCGGGTGTCGGCCATTACGGCGTCTTCGCCGGGCGGCGCTGGGAGACACAGATCTACCCGCAGGTGCGCAACTTCATCCAGGCGCACAACTAAAGCGGACCGTCGCGCCGATTTGACCCGCCGACCGCCGCGGCCCACCATGCTACCCCTGGACGATCGGAGCCGGGTTCACACCCGGCGTCACGGGCGCAAGGCGGAACGATCGGCGTGATCGGCAACAACGGATCCGACAGCGGCGGCGAGATCGGTTCGACGCCGCAAACCGCGACGGCGTCCACGCAGCTCGACCGTCTGGTCGCCCGGGCACGCGTCGCCGACCTGTGGGAGCAGGTCTGGCCGGTCCTCTGGCGCGGTCTCGCCGTCGCGCTGCTGTTCCTGATCGTGTCCTGGTCAGGTCTATGGCTCGATCTTTCGCCGCTTTGGCGACAGATCGGCCTGGGTATCCTCGCTGTCCTGCTTGTCGTCGCGCTCCAACCCCTCATCCATCTCAGGCGGATCGAACGGCGCTTGGCGCTGTCCCGGCTGGACCGGGAAGCGGCACTCCGCGATCCGTCCCTGCGGCACGGCCCGGCGTCGACGGCGCAGGATTCCCTCGCTGTCGGCGCCGCCGACGCGGGCAGCCGGGCCCTCTGGGACCTGCATCAGCGCCGCGCGGCGCGGGATGTAGCCGGTCTCCGGGTCGCGTTGCCGCGGCCGGGCATGGTCCGGCGCGACCCCTTCGCGCTGCGCGCCGGTTTGATCGTCGCGGCCGCCGCCAGCCTGTTCGTGGCCGGCCCCGAATGGCGCGACCGGATCGGTGCCGCCTTCGATTGGCATCAGCCGGTGGCCCCCGGCCCGAACTTCCGCGTCGACGGGTGGATCGATCCGCCGCTCTATACGCGGATGCCGCCGCTGCTGATCGCCATGGATGGCAGCGACCAGCACCTGCGGGCACCGGTCAACGCGCAACTCATCGTGCGCATTGCCGGACAGGGCAAGGCTGCGGCCAACACCACGCTGACGGCCAACGCCGGGCTCGTGCCCATACCCGGCCAGGAGCCGCGTCCGGACCTGCGCGAGGAGCGTTACCGCATCGCCGGCAATGCGGAACTGACGATCGTAACGCCGGCCGGCCGGCAACGTCTGACCGTGGACGCGATCCCCGATCGTCCACCGGAGGTGACCGCCCTCGGAGGGCCCGAGGTGAACGGGCGCGGGACCTTCAACCTGACCTACCGCGCGAAGGACGATTACGGGCTTAGCTCGGCCGAGGCGGTGATCGCACCGGTCAAACCCGGCCGCTCCCTCGTTCCGATCCCTCACATCAGCCTCGCGTTGCCCAGCGACGCCTCCGGGGACACGGAAACCAAGACCCTGATCGATCTGACCGACAACCCCTGGTCGGGTGCCCGCGTGCGCTACCAGATCGTCGTCAAGGACGAGGCCGGGCAGGAAGGTCGCACGACAGAGACCGAGATCACGCTGCCGGCCCGCCCGTTCCGCGATCCGTTGGCGCGTGCGCTGGCGGAAGAACGGCGTCGGCTCGTGACCGCGCCCGATACGGACAGGCCCTGGGTTCAATCCGCGCTCGACGCGCTGCTGGTCGCCCCCGACATGTTCACGCCGCAGCCGGCGATCTACCTCGGCCTGCGCACGGCCACGACACGCCTGCGCCGGGCCCGGGCGGATTCCGACCTCGTCGACGTCGCCGACCTGCTCTGGGAAATGGCGCTGAAGATCGAAGATGGCGATCTGTCGGATGCCGAGAAGCAGCTGCGTCAAGCTCAGGACCGGCTGAAGGAAGCGATCGAGCGCAACGCGCCCGACGACGAGGTCAAGCGCCTCACCCAGGACCTGAAGCAGGCGCTCGACAAGTTCCTGTCCGAGATGGCGCAGAAGCAGGGTCGCGAGCCGAACAAGTCCGGCGAGCGGCAGCAGAACAACCAGCAATCGAAATCCGTCACGCCCGAGGATCTCGACAAGATGATCCAGGACATGACCGACGCGATGAAGCGCGGCGACACCGCCGAGGCGCAGCGCCTGATGGAGCAGTTGCGCAACATCCTGGAGAACCTCCAGACCGCCGAACGTGGCCAGTCCGATCAGACGTCGCGCGAGATGCAGAAGCAGATGCGCGATCTCGACGCGATGGCGCGCGAGCAGCAGGGCCTGCGCGATCAGACCTTCAAGGATGGGCAGGACCAGCAGGGTGGCCAGCGCCAGCCGAAAAGCGGCCAGCCGCAGCAGGGCCAGCGCGGCCAGCAGGGGCAGAAGCAGCAGGGTCAGCAGGGCCAGAGCCAACAGGGGCAAAAGGGCCAGGGTCAGAAGGGCCAGGGGCAGCAGGGTGACGCGGGCGAGCAGCAGCAAGCGCTCCGGCAGAGGCTCGAGCAGCTTGAGCAGCGCATGAAGGAGAACGGCATGCGCGGCGAGCAGGGCCTGGCGGATGCCGAGAATGCCATGCGCGAGGCCGAGAACGCCCTGAAACAGGGCGATTCCGACGAGGCGGTGGATGCACAGGGTCGCGCCCTCGACGGTCTGAAGCGGGGTGCCGAAGGCATGGCGCAGCAGATGCAGGAGATGGCCGAGGGACAGGGCCAAGGCCAGGGTGAAGGCCAGCAGGAGGGTGGGCAGCAGCCGGGGAAACAAGGTCAAGCCGGCGCCCGCGACGACGACCCGCTCGGCCGCCCCACCCGCGGTCGCGACATGAGCGACGGACGCGTCCGCGTACCCACGGCCGATGAATCCGCCGTCCAGCGCGCCCGGCGCATCATGGAGGAGCTGCGGCGCAAGCTCGGCGATCCGACACGGCCCCGCGAGGAACTCGACTACTTCGAGCGCCTGCTCCGTCGCAACTAGCGCGTTCTCCGACGAAACGGGTACCGGTTCGGTGCAAGACAGCGCGTCTCGACACAAGCTGAGAGCCGTGCACGATTGCAGCGCGATCGGGCACGGCTTTAAGCCCCTCTCTTCTCAACCCGCGATGCGGAACCGGGCGCCGGTTCCCGTCAGGCCCGGATCGTCGCCGCCATGTCGTCCAACACCCTCGTCCTTCTCGCCTGCCTGGCCGTGGCCTTCGTGCTGTTCTTCGGCCTCGCCAACATGATGCGCGGCGGCAGCGCCAACCTATCGCAGAAATTGATGCGTCTGCGCGTCCTGCTGCAGTTCGTTGCCATTGTGATCATCATGGGCGTGGTCTGGTGGCGCTCGGCCTGAGCCCGGCAGCGCCAGTGTGACCGGCCTGCCGCACCCATGGTCTTTCGCGGCGCGCGGGGATGAATCGGCGGCCTGAGCGCGAGGAGGCCGTGCTACGCTCGATAGTATCGAACCGTCACGTCGCTTCGGCCGAGTGTCCATGACCGCCCCTTTCCGCACCTGTCTCATGGGCCTGATCTCCGTCGCGGTGATCCTGCCCGTCTCGGCTGCGGATCTGGCGCCTGCTCCGGCGACCTACTACGCGCCGCCGGCCCAGCCGCTCAGCATCGTCTCCGAGGTCCGCATCGGCGGCTCGGTTCAGGATCCGGGCAGCGCGGAGGGCAAGCTGCCCGGTTTCAGCAAGGGGAATGTCAACGGCGAGATCCTGTTCGCGAAGCCGATGATCAGCGCCGATCCGTTCTGGCAGGCCTTCGTGCCGCGGCCCACGGTGGGCGGCAGCTACAACACCGGCGGCCGGACGAGCTACGCCTATCTCGGCGCGACCTGGACCCTCGAGATCTTCCCGGAAACCTTCAACCGTCGCGTCTTCCTGGACGGGTTCTTCGGCGGCGTGGCCCATAACGGCTATACTGGCCCGAAGGCGCTGACGCCCTACGGCTTCAACACCCTCGGGTGCTCGCCGATGTTCCGCGAAGCCGCCGCCTTGGGCTTCCGTCTGACCGAGCATTGGAGCATCATGGCCACCGTCGAGCATATGTCGAACGCGGGCCTCTGTGCGAACAACCGCGGTCTGACCAATTTCGGCGGCAAGATCGGCTACACCTTCTGAGGCGTCCCGCTGCGTGGTCAAGCTCAACAAGATTTATACGCGCACCGGCGATAATGGCACGACCGCTCTGGCGGACGGGCAGCGGCGCTCCAAGGCGGATCTGCGAGTCGAGACCTACGGGACCGTCGACGAGACCAATGCCTGTCTCGGGCTCGTTCGCCTGCACACGTCGGGTGCGCTCGATGGGATGCTCGGCGCGATCCAGAACGATCTGTTCGATCTCGGCGCGGATCTCGCGACACCGCCGAGCCCGGAGCCTCTCCCCTACGAACCGCTGCGGATCATCGCCAGCCAGGTCGAGCGGCTCGAGCGCGACATCGACGCCGTGAACGCGGCGATCCCGCCGCTCAAATCCTTCGTGCTGCCCGGCGGCTCGCCGGCCTCTGCCGCCCTGCACCTCGCCCGCACGGTCTGCCGCCGTGCCGAGCGTCTGGCGGTCGCGCTCGCCGCGGACGAGACCGAAATCGTCTCGCCGGAGGCGCTGCGTTATCTCAACCGCCTGTCGGATTTTCTGTTCGTCGCCGGCCGCGCGGCCAATGCCGACGGCGCCGACGACGTGCTCTGGGTGCCCGGCGCCAACCGCTGAGTCGCCGACCCCTTTTCCGGCAGCCTCCACTGCGCCGCGTTGACAAGGCGGAAATGTGGCCGCTACGGTCCGGCCGCCCTGCACGCCCCCCGCGACGGCGCGTCCGTGGCGCCGGCGGGACCGGCCTGCACGATGATAAGAATCCTCCTGGGAAGGATCGTAACCGCCATGAAGGTGCTGGTGCCCGTCAAGCGGGTTGTGGACTACAACGTCAAGATCCGCGTGAAGGCCGATGGCTCCGGGGTCGAACTCGCCAACGTCAAGATGTCGATGAATCCCTTCGACGAGATTGCCGTCGAGGAGGCGATCCGGCTCAAGGAGAAGGGCAAGGTCACGGAGATCGTGGCCGTCTCGATCGGCCCGCAGCAGGCGCAGGAGACGCTTCGCACCGCGCTGGCCATGGGCGCCGACCGGGCGATCCTGATCAAGACCGACGTCAATTGCGAGCCGCTGGCGGTGGCCAAGCTCCTGAAAGCCGTGGTCGACAAGGAAGGACCGCAGCTCGTCATCCTGGGCAAGCAAGCGATCGACGACGATTCGAACCAGACCGGCCAGATGCTCGGCGCGCTGCTCGGCTGGCCGCAGGGGACCTTCGCCTTCAAGGTCGAGGTCGGCGAGGGCAGCCTCGAGGTCACCCGCGAGGTCGATGGCGGGCTGCAGACGGTGGCGCTGAAGCTGCCGGCGATCGTTACGACCGACCTGCGCCTCAATGAGCCGCGCTATGCGAGCTTGCCCAACATCATGAAGGCCAAGAAGAAGCCGCTCGAAGAGCTGGCACCCGATGCCCTGGGCGTCGACGTTACCCCGAAGCTCAAGGTTCTCAAGACCGCGGAGCCGCCGGGGCGCTCGGCCGGCGTGAAGGTGGGTTCCGCGGCCGAACTGGTCCAGAAGCTCAAGGTCGAAGCCGGCGTGATCTGATTTGCGGGCGAGGCTCCCCGTCCGGGGTCGAGCCGCGCATCACCACATTCGGGGATTTGAGACGACCATGACGACACTCCTCTTCGTCGAGCACGGCAACGGCCAGATCAAGGACGGGACGCTGAAGGCGTTGACCGCCGCCAAGGCTATCGGCGCGCCGATCCATGCCCTTGTGCTCGGCGCCGGATCCAAGTCCGTCGCCGATGCGGCGGCCAAGCTCGACGGCGTCGACAAGGTGCTGGTCGCCGAGGACGCCGCCTACGACCATGATTTGGCCGAGCCGGTCTCGGCGCTGATCGCCTCGATTGCGGAGCCCTACGAGACGATCATCGCCTCGGCCTCGACCACGGGGAAGAACGTGCTGCCGCGCGTCGCCGCCCTGCTCGACGTGGCGCAGGTCTCCGACATCATCAAGGTCATTGCGGCCGACACGTTCGAGCGGCCGATCTATGCCGGCAACGCGATCCAGACTGTCCAGACGCCGGCCGGCAAGCGGGTCATCACCGTGCGGACCGCAGCCTTCAAGGCCGCCGGCGAGGGCGGGTCCGCGGCCGCGGTCGAGTCGGTCTCCGCCTCTGCACCCGAGGCCACCGGTTCAAGCTTCAAGGGCGAGGAGATCGCCAAGTCCGACCGGCCGGAGCTGGCTGCGGCACGGATCATCGTCTCGGGCGGCCGGTCGCTCGGTTCCTCGGACAAGTTCCACGAGCTGATCGAGCCGCTTGCCGATACGCTGGGCGCCGCGGTCGGTGCCTCTCGCGCCGCGGTGGACGCGGGCTACGCGCCGAACGACTGGCAGGTCGGCCAGACCGGCAAGGTGGTGGCGCCCGATCTCTACGTGGCGGTCGGTATCTCCGGCGCGATTCAGCATCTCGCTGGCATGAAGGACTCGAAGGTCATCGTTGCCATCAACAAGGATGAGGACGCACCGATCTTCCAGGTCGCGGATTACGGCCTCGTCGGAGACCTGTTTCAGGTTGTTCCGGAGCTGCAATCGGAGCTCGGCAAGGCGAAGGGCCAGTAAAGGGCCGATTGACGCGCCGGCCGCGCGCGCGGGTATTTCCAGTCCCACGCGCGCCCACGGGTTCCTTCGGCATCCGTGATTGGTCTAGAAGGCAGCGACGGCGTGAGTTCAGGCCGTCGTCTTGGCGCAGTCCGTCGGGTGCGGCGGCCGTGCAGTGGCAACGGCATCAGGGGCACAGGTCGGTAAATGGGCATGGAGATCAAGCGGGTCGGCATCATCGGCGCGGGCCAGATGGGCAGCGGCATCGCGCAGGTCTGCGCTTCGGCCGGTCTCGACGTCCTGCTGAACGACCGCGATCCGGTCCGCCTGGAGAATGGTCTGAGCCTGATCGAGGGCAACCTGGGGCGCCTCGTCTCCAAGGGCACCATCTCGGATGAGGATAGCCGCGAGGCCCGGTCGCGCATCAATCCGGCGCGGGACTTCGACGCGCTGGGACCCTGCGATCTCGTAATCGAGGCCGCAACCGAGAACGAGGCCACCAAGCGCGAGATCTTCACGTCCCTGTGCCCGTCGCTGAAGCCGGAAACACTGGTTGCCACCAACACGTCGTCGATCTCGATCACCCGGCTCGCCGCCGCGACGGATCGGCCGGAGCGGTTCATCGGCATCCACTTCATGAATCCGGTGCCGGTGATGCAGCTCGTCGAGCTGATCCGCGGCATCGCCACCGAAGACGCGACCTACGAGACCTCCAAGGCATTCATCGCCAAGCTGGGCAAGACTTCGACGATGTCGGAGGATTTTCCCGCGTTCATCGTCAACCGCATCCTGTTGCCGATGATCAACGAGGCGATCTACACGCTCTATGAGGGTGTCGGCTCGGTCGAGTCGATCGACACGGCGATGCGGCTCGGCGCGAACCATCCGATGGGCCCGCTCCAGCTTGCCGATTTCATCGGCCTCGATACCTGCCTGTCGGTGATGCAGGTGCTTTACGAGGGGCTGGCGGATTCGAAGTACCGCCCCTGCCCGTTGCTCGTGAAGTATGTCGAAGCCGGCTGGCTCGGCCGCAAGGCGAAGCGCGGCTTCTACGATTATCGCGGACCGACCCCGGTTCCGACCCGCTGATCGAGCGATCGGGGCGACCGCGTGGCCGCCCCGGCATTCCTCACTTCGTCGCGCCATTCGCTCCGGGCTGGGCCGGCTGCGGGTAGGATGGGTTGCCGCCCGGCACAGCGGTGCTGTTCGAGGACGACGCCGCTCCGGACTGGCCGTTGACCGAGCCCGTCACTTCGCGACGCGAGGCATCCTGGCTCTGGCTGGCGTAATCCTTCGGTGAATTCGCACCGTTCCACGTCAGCAGCCCGACCGTGGCGATCGCCAGGAGCACGAGGCTCGCCACCAGAACCCAAAGCACGGGCTTGCCGCGCTCGCCCTGACGACTGTCCTGCGGGTTCAATCTCTCGGCCATCTGCACACATCCTCGACTGCGGGACGCAACACGCGGCAGCGTGGTCTGCGACACGATCCCGTTACCGGCGGCCAACGCGGGCCCGGGGAAGCAAGTTCCTATCGCCGGGTCGGTCAGCGGCCGGTGGTCAGCAGGATCTTGCCGAGATGCGCGCTCGATTCCATCAGCGCATGTGCCTCCTGGGCCTTCTCCAACGGGAAGGTCGCGTGCGTGACGGAGCGGATTCGTCCCGCATCGAGTTCGGGCCAGACATCCCGACGCAGGCCCTCGGCGATCGCAGCCTTATCGGCCTTCGGGCGGGGGCGAAGGGTCGAGCCGGTGAAGGTCAGGCGGTTGCGCATGATCGGCGTGATGTTCAGTCCATCGACCTTGTAGCCGCCCATGAGGGCGATCATCACCAGCCGCCCATCCGGCGCCAGGGATTTCAGGTTCCGGGGGAGATAGCTCGCGCCGATCATGTCGAGGATGACGTCGACTCCGCGGCCGTCGGTGAGGCGCTTCACCTCCTCGGCGAAATCCGCCTGTTTGTAGTCGATCGCCGCATCGGCGCCGAGATCCTCGCAGAACCGGCACTTCTCGGCCGAGCCGGCGGTGGCGAACACCCGCGCGCCGACATGCTTGGCGATCTGGATCGCGGTGGCGCCGATGCCGCTCGACCCTCCGTGAACGAGGAAGCTCTCACCGGCGGCGAGCCGGCCGCGCTGGACCACGTTCGAATAGACGGTGAAGAACGTCTCCGGCAGGCCGCCGGAATCCACGAGCGAGACGGCCTGCGGACGCGGCAGGCAATGGCTGGCCTCGGCCACCGCGAATTCGGCGTAGCCGCCGCTGATCACGAGGGCACACACCTCGTCACCGACCGACGCGGTCTCGACGCCTTCGCCGAGCGCGGCGATCCGACCGGCAATCTCCAGGCCCGGGACCTCGGTCGCTCCGGGCGGCGGCGGATACAACCCCGCCCGCTGCATCATGTCGGGGCGGTTCACGCCCGCAGCGACGACTTCGATCAGAACCTGACCCGGTCCTGGCGACGGCAGCGGCACGGTCTCGACCGCGATCACCTCCGGGCCACCCGCACCCGTGAAGCGGATCTGGCGCATGGTCTCGGGCAGGGCAGTGCTGGCCATCAAGGCGTCCTCAACGCATGCGTTTTCGGGCCGCGCCTCCTGAGCGCGGTCCGTCTTGATTGCGGCAACCACAGCGCTTGGCAAGCGCGGCCTTTGGCGGCGGATGCCTATCGAGCCGCGGCTTTCACGGCGGGCGGGAGCACGATCTGTCCCTGGGCCAGGCTCTTCGGCCAGACCGCGACCTGCTTGCCGTCCTGCCACTGCGCCATCAGCCCGGTCACGAAACCCTGCCCGTACTTGATCGAGTGGGTGAAAGGATCATCCTTGCCGTAGAACTGCGTGCGCCCGACCGTCCCCTCCCAATCGGTCTTCTCCAGGGCGTCGACCAGCGTGTCGGCCTCCGTGGAACCGGCACGCTTCACGGCGTCGGCGGCGTAGTAGACCTGATCGTATGCCATGTAGCCCGCGTAGGACGGGTCGCTGTTGAACCGCTTCTTGAACGCCTCGCTGAAGGCGAGCGATTTTCCGGTGATCGCGGCGCCCGGCACCGCGATGCTCTGGAAGATCACCCCTTGCGTCGCACCGTTGGTGTTCGACCAGAAGGTCGAGGAGGTCGCCTGCGAGTTCATGCCGGTCATGGCGAGCGGCACCTGCTGGTTCTGCCACTGAACAGTCGGCTGCACACCGACATGCGAGATGCCGGTAACGATCAAATCCGGCTTGGACGTCTCGATCTTGTTGTAAATCGGCGTGAAGTCGCCCGTGTCCGGCGAAAAGCGGATGTGATCGACGACTTTCACGCCGATCTCCGGCAGGCACTTCTCGTAGGCGACGTCGAGCGGGCGGGTCCAGGCCGCGTCCTCACTCATGATCGCGGCGGTCTTCACCTTCATCAGGTCGATCAGCATGTCCTTGGTCGAATCGCAGATCGATTGTGCCAACGCCGCCGAGGTCAGGTAGCCGTGGAAGGTGTATTTGTTGCGGGCGTAATCCTTGTGGACGGCGAGGCTGATCTCATTGGAGGCCGCGCCCGGCGTGATCATCGGCGTCTTGAGCCGGGCCGCCCAAGGCATGAGCGCCAGCACGACTTCGGAGATGTAGCTGGCGATGACCAGATTGACCTTGTCCTCGGACACCGCTCGCTGGAACGCGCGGACCGCATCGGAGGCGGAGCTCTTGTCGTCGTAGGTGACCACTTGGATCTGCCGCCCGTCGACCCCGCCTTTGGCGTTGATCTCATCGGCGGCGAGTTGCACCGCCTGCGGGATCGAGGCCCCAACCACCGACTGCGCCTCGGCGATCACGCCGATTCTGATCGGGTCGGCGGCCCGCGCCGGCCCCGCACCCACCAGTCCGGCCACTGCGAGCAGGGCCAGGGCCCTTTTCGAAACGCTGCGTTCCATCGGCATGGGCTTCCTCCTGCGGCCCGTGCGGCTTTTGTCGCCGCATCGGGTTCGGGGCAGGAGTGTGCAACACCCATTGGCCTGAATTCAATGTACACTTCTGCGAATGCGTGACGAAGAGCGCGTCAGCTTTTCGCGCAGCGGAAGATCAGGCTCGTGTTGTTGGCCGGCATCGCCACGCGCTCGGCCATGACGAACCCATGCCGCGCTGCCAAAGCGGTCACGGCCTCAAGATCGCGGACACCCCATGCCGGGTCCCGGGCGCGTAAGGACGCGTCGAAGGCGGCGTTGCTTTCTGCGCTGTGCTGCCCGCCTTCGCGGAATGGTCCGTAGAGGAACAGGAGCCCGGTCCCGGTCAGGACGCGGGACGCCCCGGCCATCAGCCCCTCGGTTGCGGACCAGGGGGCGATGTGGATCATGTTGATGCAGACGATTGCGTCGACACGGCCGGTCGGCCAAGCGCTCGCATGTGCGTCGAGCGCGAGTGGCGGCCGGATATTGGTGAGCCCGGCTAGTCGGGTATGGGCGACGATGCTGCGCCGCGCTTCGGGCTCGGGATCGCTCGGTAGCCAGGTCAGGCCGGGCAGCGCGGCAGCGATGTGGATCGCGTGCTCACCGGATCCGCTGGCGATCTCAAGTATGGACCCTCCCGCCGGAAGTACCCGCCGCAGGACCGCGAGGATCGCGTCACGATTGCGCGCGACGGCGGGCGCCGTGAGGGCATCCCGGTCGACCTCCCAATTCAGCATGATCACCCTCTCCTGAACCGCCGATAACGCACGGATTTCAACCGCGGGATGCCTGCGAATGGCTGTGCCTCGACCGGCTCGAAACACGCCTTGCCCCGACACACCTCTACCGGGACCCGACCCGGCCGGATCTGAGTGTGATCGAACCGATGATGCGGACCGGCCCGCGGGGAATTCACCGTTTACCGGGTGCCGTACATCCGATCGCCGGCGTCGCCGAGACCCGGAACGATGTAGCCGTGATCGTTCAGGTGGCTGTCGATCGCTGCGGTCCAGACCGGCACGTCGGGATGCGCCTCCTGAAACTTGGCCAGCCCCTCCGGAGCGGCCAGGAGACAGACGAAGCGCAGATCGGACGCGCCACGGGCCTTCAGCAGATCGAGCGCTGCGATCGCCGAGTTGGCAGTGGCCAGCATCGGATCGAGGACGAGCACCGTCCGGTCGGCGAGGTCCGACGGAGCCTTGAAGTAATACTCGACCGCCTGGAGGGTGTCCGGGTCCCGGTAGAGACCGACATGCGCGACCCTGGCCGAGGGAACCAGCGACAGCATCCCGTCCAGAAACCCGACCCCCGCGCGCAGGATCGGGGCCAGGACCAGCTTCTTGCCCTGGATCTGGCGGCCCTCCATCGGCTGCAACGGTGTCTCGATCGTCACGGCTTCCAGCGGCAGGTCGCGCGTGACTTCGTAGGCCAGGAGCATGCCGATCTCATTCAGGATCTGGCGGAAGCCCTTGGTCGAGCGGTTCTTGTCGCGCAGGTATGTGAGCTTGTGCTGCACGAGTGGGTGATCCACCACGGTGACCCGACCCATCGGCACAGCCCTCCCCTCAGCCTCGTCGATCGAGACATGCAGGACCCTGGGCGGGGGTGCAACTTTGAAGGCTGGGCGACTCGGCGCGCCGCAGCGACCTGGGGCGTCTGCCCGTCCAAGGGCAGGGCCTCGTTCCGGACTTGGTGGCTCCAATCCCGGAACGCGCACTTGCCGACAGGGCCGAGGACGATCGTAGACAGAGTTAGAACAGTTCCCTCTCCCGTCGAGAGATCCTCTGGACTGTGCACATTATATGCCCCGCGTCGCCACTTTTCGCTGAGCGACGAAACGATGCGTGAGGCCGCCATTCAAATTCTCGTTAGCGATCGCGCCGAATGGCTCCAATTTTTAATCGTTCGAGGAAAAATTATACCTTTATATTCGAACGTTTATATTGATCTATGGCCGTTACAAGACCCATATAATACAAAATATCATCGATGTATATTTCTTATACGAGCGCGTTATTGCAAAGATATAAAAATTTTATGTCTCACAGCGGCGTTTTCTTTGGCTTGCTGTTCGCGCATTCCGGCTTAATTCGGGCATCGCATTTTTTTGCTTCCGACAAGCACCCCTGAAGCAGGCAGAACCGAACGCGCCATGCACCTCAACCTCTCCATCAAAGCGACTCTGACGATCCTGTTCGGTGTGCTCGCGCTGATCTCGACAGGACAGGGCGGGCTGTCGCTCCGGGACGCGGCCGCTGTACGCCGATCCACGACGGCACTGGCAATCAACTGGCTTCCCTCCGTCGAGAGGATCAGCACGATCGAGGTCGCGGTTTCCGAAGTTCGGATCAAGCAATACCGCCTGATCCTGCTGTCGAACACGCCGGACAAGCGCACTGAGAATGAGGCCAACCTCGCGGCCACGCATGCGCGCCTGCGCGAGGCGCGCAACGTCTATGAGGCGCTGATCACCACCCCCGAGGAGCGGACGTTCTATGAAGCCTTCGCGGCAGCCTGGAGCAAGTTCGAGCGGGTGGATGGTGATGCGCGCCGCCTCGTCGCAGCCGGGCAAGCGCAAGACGCCATGGCGCTGCTGGTCAAAGCCGATGTGGTCGCCCTCTACGACGACGCCCGAAAGACCCTCACACGTCTCGTCGCACACGACGAGGAGATGGCCGGGCGTGACGCGAATGACGCGATGGCGGGCGCGAACTCGGCATCCGTCACGGCCATCGCCGGGATTGGGCTTGCGCTCGCGTCGGCCCTGGGTGCAGCCATTTTCGGCCTCCTGTACATCTCGCGGCCGATCGAGCGCATGACCGCTGCGATGTCGAGGCTCGCGGACGGCGAAACCGGCACGGCGGTGCCGCATGTCGGCCGCCACGACGAGATCGCCGCGATGGCGTCAGCCGTGCAGGTGTTCAAGGACAACCTGATCCGCAGTCGCGCCCTGGAGACCGAAGCCGCGGAGGCGCGCGCGGCGGCGGAGGAACAGCGCAAGGCCGGCATGCGCGAGATGGCCGACAGCTTCGAACGGGCGATCGGCGGCATTGTCGGGCAAGTCTCGGCGTCCGCTACGGAACTGCAAGCGACCGCCGGCTCGATGTCGGCCATGGCCGGCCAGACCTCGGCCCAGTCGACCGCGGTTGCCGCCGCCGCCGAGGAGGCCGGCACCAACGTCAACACCGTGGCGGCCGCGGCCGAAGAGCTGGGCTCGTCCGTGCAGGAGATCGGCCGACAGGTTCAGGGCTCGTCCCAGCTCGCCCAGGCAGCCGTCGACGAGGCCGATCAGACCGGCACGCTGGTGCAGGAGCTGAGCACCGCCGTGGCCCGGATCGGCGACGTGGTCGGGCTGATCACATCGATCGCCGGCCAGACCAACCTGCTCGCGCTGAACGCCACGATCGAGGCGGCGCGGGCCGGCGCCGCAGGCCGCGGCTTCGCGGTGGTGGCCTCCGAGGTCAAGGCGCTGGCCGAGCAGACCGCCAAGGCCACCGAGGAGATCGGCCAGCAGATCGGCCGGGTTCAGGGCGTGACCGGTCAGGCAGTGGGCGCGATCGGCACGATCACGGCGCGGATCCGGGAGCTCAACGCTGTGGCGACCACGATCGCGGCGGCGGTCGAGCAGCAGGGCGCGGCCACGCAGGAGATGGTGCGCAATGTCGGGCAGGCGGCGCAGGGCACCGGCGAGGTGACCAGCAACATCGTGGGTGTCGCCGAAGCCGCCGAGGAGACGGGTCGGGCGGCGAACCAGGTGTTGGGCGCGGCCTCGGAACTGTCACATCAGTCCGAGCATCTGACCGCTGAGGTCAGCCGCTTCCTCACCAGCGTTAGGGCCGCCTGACGTCGGCGGCCATCGCGGGTCGGAAGCGGTCGCGTTCCGGTCTTGCTCCGCGGGCGCCTAAGCTGGCGTCCGCGGAGAGGCATCGTGGGTTCAGGCCGTCTGGCCCTCACCGCCGGTGGTCCCGCGCTTCGCCATGAAGGCGTCGAACTGCTCGCGGTCCTTCGCCCGCTTCAGCTCATCGACGAACGCCGTGAAGGCGCGGCTCTCCTCTTCGAGGGCACGCCGCTGCGCTTCCAGCCGGTCGAGTTCCTCGCGGCGGTAAGCGTCGAAGGCGGCATTGCCGGTGCTGCTGCGCCGGTTAGCGGCCTCGAAGGCACGGGCGAACCGGGAGACCGGGCGCGCGCCTTCGAAATCGGACATGGTCCGTCGCGCCGTATCGCGCATCTCGGCGAAGGCCGGATAGCCGGTAAACTTCCAGGCCAGCAACGCGAGGCCGACCGGCCACCAATAGATGAAGCCGACGACGATCGCGCCGATCTCCAGGGAACGACGCGGGAACGGGCCGGACCGGCTTAGCTTGCCGGTCGCCCAGGGTGAGGAGGTTTGAGAGGTCACGGCAAGGCTCCGCTGTTCATGTGAACGGAGTTAACATGCGGGCGCCACGCGCAGCTTTCAAGGCCGCCCTGAAGCGGGTCCGTGGGCTGCCCCATGGACGAGGGCGAGAACGCCGGCCCGGAGCAACTCGAACTTGTCGGGAAAGCCGGGGCCGCGCGGCAGATGTCCGGCGGCCGATAGGGTCGCAAGACCGTGGGCGAGTGCCCAAACCTCCAGCGCGATGAAGCGGGGCGCGACGCCACCGAACCCATCGGCGAACGTCGCCTGAAGCGCTTCCACCAAGAGATCGAATGGGCTCGGCCGGGCGACGGGGGCGCCGACGCCGGACCCGCCGTCCTTCTCGACGGTCGGCAGGCCGCGGGTCTCGAAGATCGCGGCATAATAGGCCGGTTCCTCCTCTGCGAAGGCGAGGTAGGTCTCGCCCATGCGGGTGAACCGCTCCAGCGGCGTGCCGCGCGACGTGAGCGCCCGAGCGAGCCGGGCGGCCAGTTCGGCGAAGCCGCGCCCGGCCAGTTCCTCCAGCAGGGCTTCGCGACCACGGAAGTGCCTGTACAGGGCAGCCGGCGTGACGCCGACGAGGCGTGCGGCGTCCACCAGCGTGAAGCCACCGATTCCGCGCTCGGCGATGAAGCGGCGGGCCGCCTCGATAAGCGCCTCTTTCAGGTTGCCGTGGTGGTAATTCCGCCGGTCGTTCGGTCCGTCCCGCCAGGGTCGCAAGATCCCAAATCCTTCGCGCGCTCGTGTGCACCTCACAGACCTTCCGCGATGCTGTCGAGTCGGAAGACCGCTGGGGCGGATGGATTTCGCGGGGTGCCGTCCAGCATTACCATTGAACGCGGGCTTTGTTGCGATTCAGGATTTTGCGGTCGCGCTTGACCGGCGCGGATCCGCGCTCCACGCTCAATGAGGATGGAGTGGCCGACGTCGCGTGCTCAGGCGCTCGGTGCCGGCCCCACGCGCGACTGAGGACACGCCTCCCATATGGCTTTTGTCAGCCTCAAGGCTTGGCGTGCGCGCTCCGCGGAACGCGCCGAGATCGCAGCCCGGCTCAAGCGGGATCTGATCGCCGCCCTCGACCTCGGTGAGGCCGACGCCCTGGCGGTGAACGAGATCAGCTGCCCCGACCCCGGCTGCCCCGACATGGAGACGGTCGTTCTGGTGATGCGCGCGGGGGCGCCCACTCGCGCCCTGCGGATCCGGTGCCCGATGGAGGCCGTCGGCCCCGCCGACATCGATGCCCTGGTCGCCGAGGACCGCAACGGCTCATCCCGATGATGTGACCGGCCGTGCTCACTTTCGGGTTGTTCGCACCGTGGGCCGGAGCAACCTTTCGAGGCCGGTCGCGTACTGTACGCCGATGCCCCGAAACAACGGGGATCGGAACGTCCGGGAGGGGCGAACTATGATGACCCGCCGTCACGCCATGGCCCTGTCGTGCCTTGCCGCGCTGGGATCGATCCTTGCCGTCGCTTGCAATCCGGCGGCCGCCGGCGAGACCATGCCGTTCTCGGACACCGCCTTCGAGGCGGCGCAGAAGAGCGGGAAGCCGATCCTCATCGAGGTCAGCGCGCCCTGGTGCCCGATCTGCAAAACCCAGAAGCCGATTCTCGCCAAGCTGGCGCAGCAGCCGCGCTTCAAGGACCTCCAGATTTTCGATATCGATTTCGATAGCCAGAAGCCGCTGCTGAAGCGGCTGGATGTCCGCATGCAGAGCACGCTGATCGCCTACAAAGGGGCGACCGAGGTCGGTCGCTCCGTGGGCGAGACGCAGCCCGAATGGATCGAAGGGCTGATCGAGAAGACGCTCTGATCGGGCAGCCCCGGGACGGCGCTTGCGCGGCACCGATCCGCTTTTGCATTCGTTCAGGCAGCCTCCGGTAGAGCGCCACGGAGCCCGACTGCTTCGTCGGGGCCCGACGGAGACGATTCGGTGTCGCGCGTTCCTCCCCCAGCCGCCCCGATCCCGGATGCGATCATCGCGATACCGGTCCGTAACGAGGAGGAGCGCATCGCGGCCTGCCTGCAGGCCATCGACGCGCAGGTCGGCCTCGAGCCCGGACGTCTCGGGCTCGTCCTGTTCCTCAACAATTGCACGGACCGGACCGAGCAGATCGTCGCCGCGACGGCGCCGACCCTGTCGATCCCGGTCCGCGTGCTGACCGAGTCGTTCGCGGACGCGCATGCCGGCTGGGCCCGGCGCCGCGCCATGGATGCCGCAGCGGACTGGCTCGGAGACACCGGCGGTGGCGGGATCATCCTGTCGACCGATGCGGACAGCCGCGTGCCGCCGGACTGGGTCGCGCGCAATTGGGCGGCCATCCGGGTGGGAGCGGATGCGGTCGCAGGCCGCGTCGAGCTCGATGAGGCCGAGGCGGCGCTGTTGCCGCCGTCCCTGCCGGCCCGCGGCCGGCTCGAGGATCGCTATGATGCGCTGATCACCGAAGCGGAGGCGCGGATCGATCCCGATCCGCACGACCCCTGGCCGTGCCATCGGACTGCGATCGGCGCGACGCTGGCGGTGACCCGTGCCGCCTACCATGCGGTGGGGGGCATGCCGGAGATCCCCCTAGGTGAAGACGGCGCCTTCATCGCCCGTTTGATCGAGAACGGCCTGCGGGTGCGCCACGCCACCGATGTCTGCGTGACCATTTCGGCCCGCCTCGCCGGGCGGGCGCCCGGCGGGGTAGCCGATACGATTCGCGCGCGGTGCGAGGAGCCGGACGCCCTTTGCGACGCCCGGATGGAATCGTTTGTCCACGCCGTGCGCCGCTACGTCTGGCGGCGGCGATTCCGGCATGAGCACGGAAGTGGGCGGCTTGCGCGGGATCAGGCCTGGGCGCGACGGCTTGGGATCGGGCCGGCAGAGGCCAGCCGGATCGCGGCCCTTCCCCTCGGTCAGGCCGTGGCAGAGGCCGAGCGCGCGAGCGCCCGCCTCGCCTACCGCCCTATAGGCCCGCGCCAGTTGCCGCGGGAGATCCGCATCGCCCGCATGGGCGTCGCCACGATCCGCCTGTATTCGGCTCTCGCAAAATCGCTGCACCGGTTCACAGCGGCCCTGCCTGAGCGTCACATTATCGACGCGGAACGGGGACGCTCCTGATCGAACCGGCCAACGCCCTAAGCGAGCAGGTCCCGGGGCGAGAGACCGAAGCGCTGCCGGAAGGCACGGCTGAACGCGGCCGGATCGGTCAGACCGCAACTCGCCATGATCGACCCGATCCTGAACCCCATCTTGGGCGCCCGAAGGATCCGCTCGTGCGCGCGGTCGAGCCGCGCGTTGCGGATCGTGGCCGCGATCCCCTCGCCGCCCGCGAAGGCTGCGGAGAGGCGGCTGCGAGACACGCGAAGGTCGGCGACGAGGTTCGCCGACCCGAACGCGGGATCGTGCAGACACCGCTCGATCCGCGCCAAGGCCAGCGAGCGCAGGGCGTGCGCTGAGATGTCCTGTTCCGCGTCTGGGTTGTACCCATCGACGATGCCGCGCAGCAGATGGAGCGCACCCTCGATGGCGATGGCGGTCTCTGCCTCCGACATGGTGTGGACCGAAACCGCGAAGCTGCGAAGATAGGCGGAGAACAGCTCGTTCAGCGGCCCCGCGGGGATCTTGCTCCCGGCAAGCTCCCTGAGATTGCCGATCTGAGATTGAAACGTCTCACGGGGAATCAGGAGGCGAATCTCGTCGAAATCCGTCAATCCGCCTCCCGAACCGGGTTTACTCCAGGTCTGAAACGCGATGTCGCCGACGCCCAGCAGAGTTCCGTTGCGGTCGTTCTCGAGATAGCCGCGCCCCTTGCGCACCACCATGACGCCGACCTCGTCGCGGCCATCCCGGCGGATGTGAGCGGGCGTTCGTTCGAGGCTGTAGGGCCGACTGATCGTGTGAATGATGCCACCGTGCGGCGACTGCGCGATCATGCGGCTGGCCGAGAACGGTCTGTCCAGATCGAGCTGCTGCAGGTCGACGGTCGACATGACCGTGCTGCGCCAGTAGTCGAAGGCTCGTTTCTCTTCGACCGACTCCGTCGTGCCGAAGAAGACTGCGACCGTACTTGTGCCACTCACAGCCGACCAGCCTCGCTTCCCTCGGCCGACGACGCGCGATTTTTTGCCGAAGCGCCGGCGGGGACAGATTTTCAGGCCTAGCCCTTGGATGCAATTGCGCAGCAATGGTTCTCAAAACCTTGAGTTGCCAAGATCCTAAACTCGAAGAGTTTAGTATCTATTGAGCACAACATGGAGTTGTGAAACTATTCGATCAACGGTTCTTGTTCAAAAGCACTCGTTGAGACTGCTATCCGCATCGCGACAATTTAGCATCAGCGATCCAGAAAAGAGAGCTTGCGCAACCTTTCGCAGTCGCTTCTCGCAAAAACGATGCGACTGTACGTTGGTTGCGCGCTCTTGAGCCCGATGTCGTTTGAGCGGATCTTTCATCGCCTCAGACGATCGGTTGCGCCCTGAACGTTTTTGAATGGCGTTGGATGCGCAGCCGCTCAATTCGATCGGCCATCAACGCGGCTCGATCGTGCTCGATCGTTCGTTCGTCTGGTCGAACAGGTCGCGGCGTATCTTAACAGTGCGGCGCCGCGAGCCGTGGCCGGGCACTCCAGCATTGCGCGTGGCTCTCCACCTTAATCGCGAAGCCTTCGCGCAATCGGGATCGGATTTTCTTTCGGCAGGAGGCCGGCTAGTCGTGGCCGGATGCGATCCGGGCCGCCGCCCGCGACGAATCTGTCTGAGCGAATCGCACCACGATGGCGCGCCCTTCGACGGGGGGACTCGTCAGCGAGCCGCGGAAGCGCGCGGCCTCGGCGTGACCGAGTACCGCCCGCGGTGCCGCAACCGGAAACGTCCGGAGCACGCGACCTGCCGCGTCGAGGATTTCGGCGCTGAGCGGCGCGACGGGTACGTCCGATGCCGCGACGCCCATCAGATCGCCCTCGACGACGAGCTCGGCCGACCGGCCGTCCTCGCCCGGGTTGCTGTTGGCCATGACATCGCGGATCGCGATGCCGCGCAGGTTTACCGGAAGGCCGATCCGGGCGAACAAGGCTGCGGTTTGCGGCACCGTGCGCACCACGCTCGCGCGCGCCAGACAAACGAGCGGCAGGGCCGCCAGCAGCGTCAGCCCGAAAGCGAGGGCCGGGGTGAGGCCGATTCCCCGGCCGCGGGCCGTCGGACTCTTCGATGCGCTTGCGCGGGCCACGGGGATCGGAAGATCGGCGGCCTCCCGGACCGCGGCGGTCGCCTCCTTCCAGGCCGAATCGGCGACGGGATCCGTCTCCGCCGCCAGTTCGGCTTCGTGCCCGGCCAGAACATCGGCCGGCGAGATGAACCACGTCTCACGGCAGGCTGCGCAGCGGACCGAACGGCCCTCCATGCCAACCTTGCCGGCCTCAATCTCGTATCCGCTCGCGCAGCTCGGGCAGACGATCAGCATACGCACCATACTCGCATCGATCGGCCGAACCGGGGCCGGACAGTGAATTCGATTGAGAAAGTGTCGCTGAACAGGGTTAAGCGGCCGTGAAATCCGGAAGGCCTTGAAAACGCCCGCCGGTCCGGCGATGCCGGGATCGGGATCGGCGAGACACGGGACGGCGTTGAATTCACAGGCGAGCATGAGAAGCCTGCTGCCCGGCGCGGAGCGGCCGGTGGTGCAGTTCGAGAATGTCGGCATGCGCTACGGCCTCGGGCCGGAGGTGCTGTCGGATGTGAGCTTCCGCATCGCCCCGCGCTCGTTCCAGTTCCTCACCGGGCCGTCAGGCGCCGGCAAGACGACGCTGCTGCGGCTGATCCTGCTCTCCGCGCGGCCGACGCGGGGGCTGGTCTCGATCTTTGGCGAAGAGGTGAGCGGCATTTCGGCCAAGGCGCTGACCGGGCTGCGGCGCCGGATGGGCGTGGTGTTCCAGGATTTCCGCCTGCTCGACCATCTCACCACCTACGAGAACGTGGCGCTGCCGCTGCGCGTCCAGGGACGGACGGAGGCGAGTTACCGGGCCGAGGTGGTCGAATTGCTGCGTTGGGTCGGACTCGGAGAGCGGATGCATGCCCTGCCGCCGCTGCTGTCGGGTGGCGAGAAGCAACGTGCCGCCATCGCCCGGGCGCTGATTGCCCGGCCCGACCTGCTGCTCGCCGACGAACCCACCGGCAACGTCGATCCGGGTCTCGGCCGGCGTTTGCTGCGACTGTTCCTGGAACTGAACAAGCTCGGGACCTCGGTCGTCATCGCCACCCACGATTTCGGCATCATGGATGCCGTCGACGCCCGGCGCATGGTGCTGGGCGAAGGCCGGCTGCGGATCGAGGAATGAGCACCCAAGCCATCCCACGCGCGCGGCCCGAGCCTGCCGCCGGCGCGCCCTCCCCGCCCGTGCCGGCGCAACTGCGCCGCAACGCAGCTTTGGTGCCGACCGATACCGCGGCCGGACGATCCCTGGCGGCGGTCATTGCCATCCTGACCTTCCTGGCGGGGCTCTGCGCCGGCGCCGCCGAGATGGTGGCGGCCAACGCCGCCCAGTGGCAAGGGGACGTGGCCCAGGAAGTCACGATCCAGATCCGCCCGAGCCCCGGCCGCGACGTCGATGCCGATCTGACCCGGGCTGCCGGAATCGCCAAGGCGGAGCCGGGCATTGCCGAGACGCGGGTCTTCTCAAAGGCCGAGGCCGAGCGGCTGCTGGAACCCTGGCTCGGCAGCGGGCTCGATCTCTCGGACCTGCCGGTGCCGCGGCTGATCGCCCTCAAGCTCGACCGGGGACGGGGCTCCGACCTGAAGCGGCTGCGGGCACGGCTGCTCGAGGCGCTGCCCGGCGTCGCGAGCCTCGACGACCACGCGCTCTGGCTCCAGCGGCTGTCGACCGCGGCCGGCGCGTTCGTGGGGATCGGGATCGGGCTCGTGATTCTCGTGCTGGTGGCCACAGGCCTTGCCGTCACCTTCGCCACGCGGGGCGCCATGGCGAGCAACCGCGAGGTGGTCGAGGTGCTGCACTTCGTGGGCGCCGACGACGACTACATCGCCAAGGCGTTCCAGCGGCGGTTCTTCGGCCTCGGGCTGCGCGGCGGCGCCATCGGCGCGGGCTGCGCCATCCTGGCCTTCGTGACCTTGGGACTGCTTGCCCGGGCCGCACGGTCCGGGCCGGCGGGACAGGAGGTCGAAGCCCTGTTCGGGGCCTTCCAGATCGGGCTGCGCGGCTATGCCAGCGTCGTCCTCATCGGTGTGATCGCCTCGCTCGTCACGGGCGTGGTCTCACGCATCACGGTCCGCCGGTTCCTTGCCTGACCGGCGGCGGCGTGGATACCGGGGGCCTGTGCCGCGCGTTTACGAACCGGAAACTTAATCGTCGCGGTGTGGTTGCTGGGTTCCGGACTGCCTCCGGGCCGCCGTAATCGAAGCCGATCCTTCGGAGGATGACCACGCGTATGCTGCGCGCATCGGATCCGCACCAGTCCGACACCGTCGGCTGGTCCTGGCACGAATGGAGCCTCCCGCACCGGGCGGCCTGCCCCGCGCTGCCGCGCCATCGCGGCTCCATCCTCTGGCAGGTGTTCGGTCTCGGAGCGGGCCTCGCGACGGCGGCCCTGCTGATCGGCTTCCTGATCTTCGTCGGCGCCCTCGCCCGCCAGGAGCGAACCCCGTCCGATCGGGCCGACGGCATCGTGGCCCTCACCGGTGGCGCGCAACGCATCGGCGACGCCATCGACCTGTTGGCCGGCGGTTACGGGCGACGCCTGCTCATCACGGGGGTCAACGAACGCACCAGCCGTGACGAGATCGCCCGGCTGAACCCGACCCAGCGCGCGCTGATCGCGTGCTGCGTGGATCTCGATTACCGCGCCCGCAACACCATCGGGAACGCGATCGAGACCCGCCGCTGGATGCGGGCGCACCGGTTCAGCACCGTGGCGGTGGTCACCTCGAACTACCACATGCCGCGGACGCTGATCGAACTGGTCCACGCGCTGCAGGATAGCGATCGCGTCCTGCCGCACCCGGTCGTCACGGAAGCGTTCGATGCCGACCGCTGGTGGCAGAGCCCGCCCGCCGCGCGGCTGGTCGCCTCCGAGTACGTGAAGTTCCTGGCGAGCTGGGTCCGGACCCGGTTCGAGGACGATCCCGAACGCTCCCGAGCAGCGATCCTGATCGGACGCGGCAAGCCCGTGAAGATGGTGGCCGAGCCGCTTGCCGCCCGCACCCTGGACTGACGTATCCCGGGGTCGCGATGCTGCGTCGCCCTATGGGCCGTGACAGCGGGCCTTGATGGCCGCCGAGAATTCCCGGTCCGAGCCCTGAACCTGGGCCAGGCGCTCGCCGCGCTCCGAGCCGGACAGGCAGCGTCCGTAGACCCCCGCGACCCGGCGCATCGTTTCGACGTGGCGCCGCCAGATGCGGCAGTTCTTGGCCTCCTCGCCGTCCGCCTGCTCCAGCTGATCGACTGCCTGCCGCTGCATCGACTGCGCCACCAGGAGATCGCGCGCGCAGGTGGACTCGCCCTGCGCCAGGGCGGGACCGGCCATCATTCCCGCAGCCAGCAGCAGGCCCGCAGCTGCGATTCGAGAATCGGACATCAGGCGGCCTGCGGCGCCGTGGAGCGGGTCAGCAGGGCGTAGAGTGCGCCCGCGTCCCGGGCGGCCCGAATGTGGGCCAGCATCCCGGGCTCTCGAAGGACGCGCGCAACCTGTGCCAAAGCCTTCAGGTGATCGGCCCCGGCCCCCTCCGGCGCCAGCAGCAGAAACGCGATGTCGACCGGCTGACCGTCCAACGCCTCGAAATCGACCGGCCGGTCGAACCGCGCGAACAGCCCGAACAGCCGGTCCAGCCCCGGCAGCTTGCCGTGGGGGATCGCCACGCCGTCTCCAATGCCGGTCGATCCCAACCGCTCCCGCTGCAACAGCGTGTCGAAGATGGGACGCTCGCCGAGGGCTGGCAGACGACGCGCAGCCTGGGCGGCGAGGTCTTGAAGCACCTGCTTCTTGGCCCGCGCGCGCAGCGACTGCACGACCGACTCAGGGTCGAGGAATTCCAGAACTGGCATCGAACGACCGTTGCCCCGTCGCCCGTCCGGTGGGGAACGGGCCTCGTCGCGGGAGCATCGACGGCCAGCTCGGCCGTGCTCCCGCTCACCAATCGACCGGGAAACAAGCCGGTTCCGGCTCCGTTCCTCCCGACCGCCGCGTCAGTCGACGGCGTTGGGCGGGTCCACCCAGCCGATCGCGCCGTCGCTGCGCCGATATACGACGTTGATGCGCCCGGTGCCAGCGTGGACGAACACGACCACCGGCGAGCCGGTGAGATCGAGGGCCGTGACCGCCTCGCCGATCGTGCGGCGCTGCAGCGTTCGGGTGCTCTCGGCGACGATCGGGGGATGCGCATCCCCTTCAGCCGGCTCGTCGTCGTCCTCTTCCGGAGCGGCGAGAACCGCGTAGGCCGCCTCGACGGCCAGATCGTCGCTCGGCCCGGTGGCGTGCTGCTTGAGCTTGTGCTTGTAGCGGCGCAGCCGGGTCTCGAGCCGCTCCGCCGTCTGCTCGAAGCTGGATCGTGCTTCGTGCGCGAAGCCGTTCGCCTCGATGGTCAGGCCGGACGTGAGATGCAGCACGCAATCGGTCCGGAAGGCGGTGCCATCCCGCCTCAGGGTCACGTGGCCGGTGCAGGCGTCGCTCATGTGCGAGTCGAGGTACTTGGCCTGTATCGCAGCCATGCGTTCCTCGACGCGGCCGCGCAGACTCTCTCCGAGATCCACGCCGTGGCCTGTGACGCGCAACGACCCCATGCTGCCTCCCCCGTTTCGATGCAGGTGACCGAATTAGAGAGCCGGCTCGGGTTAAGTCAACGGAGCGGCTCATGGTTCGATCGCGCGCTTAACCCTGGGTTCAGCCGGAATGTCCGTATAGAGACCGATGCTAAGCGGGTCCCGACCGTACGGCGCCGGGCGCGGACATCGCTCCGGCGCCTTCCGTTCGTCTGGGATCCGCCCCGAAGCCTGCACAGCCGGGGACGGCGTGAGACACGAGAGACCGACGACCGCATGACGAGATACGCTCGCCAGCCCGTAACCCTGAGCCGCCGCGTCGTGCTGGCGGCCGCCCTCGGCGCGGCCGCAGGCTCGCTGCCCGGCCCCACGCTGGCGGCCGATCCCGAGACGATGCCGGATCTCCCCCGCGCGGGCGCGGCGTTCGAGGCGAATACGCTGACCGATCTGGCCCGCGCCCGCTCCAGGGTGGCTTACGTCGGCCCCAAATCCGGCGATCTGCCGGCATCCCTCAAGAACCTGTCGCGGGACGCCTACGAGGCGATCCGGCCAGCCGAGGGGCGCGGGATCTGGGCGGGGCAGGATATCGGATACAGCCTCGAACCGTTGCTGCGCGGCTCGATCTACGACACGCCGGTCGCGCTGTTCCTCGTCGAGAACGGCCTCGTACGGCCGGTTTCCTACGACAAGGCCTCGTTCCGGGCTCCGGGCTTCGACTTGCCGGACCTCGCGGACGACGCCGCATTCTCGGGTTTCCGGCTGCGGGCACGCTTCGCTGACGGGGGCGCACTGTCGGATTTCGCCCTGTTCCAGGGCGGATCGTTCTTTCGCCTCGTGGCGGAGGGGCAGGATTTCGGAATCAACGCCCGGGCGCTGGCCCTCCGGCCGGCAGATGCCCGCGGCGAGGAATTCCCGCTGTTCCGCGCCCTGTTCATCGAGACACCCGCCCCGGGGCAGCCGATCGTGATCCACGCGCTCGCCGAGTCCGAATCCGCCACGGCGGCCTTCAAGCTCACGCTCACACCGGGCCGGGAGGCCTCGGTGGCGGGGATCGACGGCACGGTCTTCGCAAGGGCCGATCTAGACCATATCGGGCTCGGCGGCATGCAGGGCAGCTACCTGTTCGGGCCGCTCGACCGCCGCCACGTCGACGACCTGCGCGCCGCCGCGTTCTCGGTTGAAGGCCTGGCGATCCATAACGGCTACGGTGAGCCGCTCTGGCGCCCGGTGCACAACCCCGAAACCCTGCAGATCTCGGCCTTCGTGGATCGCGGGCCCAAGGGCTTCGGCCTGATGCAGCGCGCCCGCGCGTATACTGATTTCGATGACGACCGGCGGCATTGGGAACAGCGGCCGTCCCTCTGGCTGGAACCGCTGGACGACTGGAACGAGGGCGCCGTCACGCTCCTCGAGATCCCGAGCGATTCCGAACTCAACGAAAACGTCTTCGCCTACTGGCGTCCCAAGGCGAAGCTCGCCAAGGGCGGGGAGATGCGCTTCCTCTGCCGCCAGCATTGGTCCAAGGGCTGGCCCGATCCGTTGCCGCCCGAGATCGCGCGGGTCAGCGACAGCCGCTGCGGCCACGGCAGCACCGGCAACCGACGCCTGTTCGCCGTCGACTTCCAGGGCGACGCGTTGTTCGAGCCTGGGGACATCGACGTCGATCTCAGTGCCTCGGCCGGAACGATCACCCGGCAGGACCAGTACCGCTACGCCGGTCGCAAGACCCTGCGGATCGTGTTCGAGCTCGATCCGGGTAGCGAGAGGGCCAGTGAGTTGCGCCTCGCCCTTCGGCGCGGACAAGCTCGGACCAGCGAGACCTGGCTCTATCGCTGGACACCCTAAACCCCGCTCACTGAACGAGGATCAGCCTTCGCCGTGCGATTGGACGAGACGATGACCCTGCCTCAGCCCGCGCTCCAGCCGGTATCCGCGTCCGGTGCGGCGACGCCGGAGATCGGACCCGTGCTGCCGCCTGAGGCACCGCTGGCGATGCCGGTCCAGAACCTGTCGCGCTGGGATGCTACAGCCGCCCACCGACCCGCGCATCAGCGACGCAACCCCTGGCTTGCGCGGCTCTGGGTGTTCGGCGGCGCGCTGGCGCTCACGGCTTACGGCGGCTGGCAGATGGTCGAGACCGTGTCGGTCTCCGGCAGCCCGACCGCGCTCCAGCTCGCCCTCGTCGTCCTGTTCTGCCTGACGTTCTCGTGGATCGCGCTGGCCTTCACCAGCGGGCTGCTGGGCTTCGCGATGCTGCTGCGCCGCGAACGACCGTCGCCGACGAACCCGGCGGCGCTGACGACCCGGACCGCAATCCTGATGCCGGTCTATAACGAGGCCACGGCCCGCACCTTCGCGGGCGTCGAGGCGATGCGGGAGGCCGTGGAAGCGACCGGCCTCGGGCGGCATTTCGACTGGTTCGTGCTGTCCGATTCGACGCAGGCCGATGCCTGGATCGCCGAGGAGCGCGCCTTCCTCGACCTGCGCCACCGCCTCGGCCCGGACGCCCGCCTCTACTACCGCCACCGGCCCAAGAACCATCACCGCAAGGCCGGCAATATCGGCGATTTCGTCACCCGCTGGGGCGGCCGCTACGACCACATGCTCGTGCTCGACGCCGACAGCCTGATGAGCGGCCCGGCGATCGTGGCGCTCGCCGCCGCCATGGAGGCGGACCCGGATGCCGGCATCATCCAGACGCTGCCGCTGATCATCAACCGCAACACGCTGTTCGCCCGGCTTCAGCAATTCGCGGCGCGGATCTACGGCCCGGTGATCGCCGCGGGGCTCTCCGCATGGTCCGGCCGGGACGGTAATTACTGGGGCCACAACGCGATCATCCGGACCCGCGCCTTCGCGGAATCCTGCGGTTTGCCGGATCTGCCGGGCAAGCCCCCCTTCGGCGGCCATATCCTGTCCCACGACTTCGTGGAGGCCGCTTTGATCCGCCGGGCCGGCTGGGCGGTCTACATGCTGCACCGCCTGGAGGGCTCCTACGAAGAGAGCCCGCCGTCCCTGATCGACGTGGCTGTCCGTGACCGGCGCTGGGCCCAGGGCAACCTCCAGCACGCCCGGGTGATCCGCGCCGCAGGCCTGCATCCGGCCACCCGCCAGCACTTCGCCACCGGGATCGCCGGCTATCTCGCCTCGCCGCTGTGGCTGCTGCAACTGGTGGTGGGTATCCTGCTGGTCCTCCAGACAGCGACGGAGCGGCCGGACTATTTCGGCGGTGCCGGGTTCTCGCCGGTCTTTCCGCGCTTCGACCCGGTCCGCGCGCTCCAGCTGTTCGGCCTGACCATGGCGGTGCTGCTGGCGCCGAAATTTCTGGGCCTGATCCTCGCCCTGCTCGACCGATCGGTCCGGCGGGCCTGCGGCGGCGGCGGGCGGCTCGTCCTCTCCAGCTTGGTCGAGATCCTGCTTTCGGCCCTGGTGGCGCCGGTAGCCATGGTGGTCCAATCCGGCTCCGTCATGAGCATCCTGCTCGGGCGCGACACGGGCTGGAACCCGCAGCGCCGCGACGATGGCTCGATTCCGCTGCGCGACATCGTCGGACGGCACACGTGGCACACGCTGCTCGGTGTCGTGGCGGGCATCTCGGCCTTCGCCATCGCGACCTCGCTGTTCCTCTGGATGAGCCCCACGATCGTGGGTCTGGTGCTGGCCATCCCGATCTCCTGGGCGAGCGGCCAACTCGGCCTGGGACTGGCGCTCAAACGCCGGCGGCTGCTCGCGACACCGGAAGAGGTCGCGCCCCCTGCAATCGCAAGCCGTGCCGCCGTTCTGGCGGCCCGCAACGTGGAAGCCGGGTTCGACGAGGCTGATTCCCTCGCCGTGCTCCACGCCAACCCGAACCTGGCCGAGACGCATGCCGACATGCTGCCGCGCGGTTCGCATCGGCCCCGCGGCGCGATCGACCCCGACCGAACCCTCGCCGCCGCCAAGATCGGCGAAGCCGAAACGGTCGCGGAGGCGCAGGCTTGGCTGACACCGCGGGAGCGCATGGCGCTGCTGCACGATCCAGCCCTGATCGAACGATTGGTCCGTCTCGCTTGACCGGACGGCCCGGCAAGTCCGTGCGTCGTGGACCGCGCGGCGATCCGGTGCCCAGGATCGTCACGCGCGGTCCAGCCGTTCCGGCGCAATTAACCGTTCAGCCGGTAGATTCACCCCGGTCCATCGCTCCCGTCGACCGGAACGCGCCATGATTCTACTGATCGGTTTCCTGCTTCTGCCGCTGACGGTCGCGATCGTGCTGGCGCGGTGTGAACCCGACCGCACCATCAGCTGCCTCGGCGCCATGGGCGTGGGCTGCGCGATCGCATGCCTCAGCACGATCGGTATGGTCCGTCACCGGACCTGACAGATCGGCTTCGATCAAAAAAATCCGACCTGACGCGGACCACCCGACAAGGTGCGCCCGGCCCGGGCAACGAGCTGCGAGAACGCCAGGGCGGCAGCAGTCGCCTGCGCCCGCGATGGAAAGCTCCGGCGCGACTCGGTGACCGTCTCGGCTGTCTCGTTCACGAGCACCCAGGACCACAGGGACCGATTGTTCTCGCGGATCACGAACTGCACGAGGCGCCTGCCTTTCGGAGCATGCGGCGGGAAAAGGATTGCATTCGGCTATGACATCGGGATGACACGCACAGTCTGCCGTCAAGATCCGCGCATGCGGTGCGACAGGCGATGCAGCCGATAGACTGAGGCGGCAAAGCATTCGCAAGATTTGATAGGCTTGGCTTGTGGCGCTTTTCGCGAGATGGTTGCAGGTTTCCGGTGACGCAGATACGCTCATTGCCTTGGCCCGGCTATCTGGGTCTTGTCCACAGATTGAACCTCTGGATCATTCACGTTTCGGGGCGGATCCAGCTGTGGCCGATCACTTCGCCGACCGGACGCCACGTTTCCGGCGGCTTGGCAGGCCAGGCGCATCTCACCCAACCGTCACCCTGCCGATCGGAGACCGCATGAAAGCCGTGACCGCGCTCATCGCCGAGGAACTCGGCGTCGCCGAAGCGCAGGTGGCAGCCACGGTGGCGCTGCTCGACGGCGGGGCGACCGTTCCCTTCATCGCGCGCTACCGCAAGGAGAATACAGGCGGGCTCGACGATACGCAGCTGCGCAAGCTGGAGGAACGCCTGTCGTATCTGCGCGACCTGAACGACCGCCGCCGGGCGATCGTGGCGAGCATCGAGGCGCAGGGCCGGATGAACCCGTCCCTGGCCGCAGCCCTGGTGGCGGCCGACACGAAGGCGCGCCTCGAAGACCTGTACCTGCCCTTCCGCCCGAAGCGCCGCACCAAGGCTCAGACTGCCCGCGAGGCCGGTCTCGAACCGCTGGCCCAGGCGATCTTGAAGCACCCCGATCACGATCCCGAAGCAGCAGCGGCGGCTTACGTGTCCGCCGAGCGCGGCGTGGCCGACGTGGCGGCGGCGCTGGAGGGCGCCCGGGCGATCCTGATCGAGAACTTCTCCGAGGATGCCGACCTGATCGGCCGCCTGCGGACGGATTACTGGCGCAGCGGCCAGCTCATCTCCAAAGTCCGCAAGGGCAAGGCGAACGAGGGGGCGAAATTCTCGGACTATTTCGCGTGGAACGAGCGGCTGGATCGGATGCCGTCGCACCGCATCCTTGCGATCTTCCGCGGCGAGCGCGAGGAAATCCTGGACCTCGTCTACGCGGCGGACGGCGAAGACTCCCCGCCTGGGATTCCCGGCCCGTTCGAGACAGCGATCTGCCGGCGTTTCGGTGTCGCAGCGGCCGGACGTCCGGGCGACGCATGGCTCCTCGAAACCGTACGAACCGCTTGGCGCACCAAGATCCGCACCGGGATCAAGCAGGACATGCGCACCCGGTTGTTCGAACGCGCAGAGAATGAGGCGGTCAAGGTTTTTGCCGGCAACCTCAGGGACTTGATCCTGGCCGCACCGGCCGGCGGTCGGCCCACGATGGGGCTCGATCCGGGCTATCGCAACGGCGTGAAGGTCGCGGTCGCGGACCGGACCGGCCGGATCGTCGCGGTCGAGACCACCTACCCGCACGAGCCGCAACGCCGCTGGCGCGAGGCTGTGGCCGCACTCGGGCGGCTCTGCCGTCTTCACGGCGTCGAACTGCTCGCCATCGGCAACGGCACCGCATCCCGCGAGACCGAGCGGCTGGCCGCCGAGATCGTCGCCGAGAACGCCGACCTGAAGCTCGTCAAGGTCACGGTTTCGGAGGCTGGCGCGTCGGTCTACTCGGCCTCCGAGATCGCGTCGCGTGAATTGCCCGATCTCGACGTGTCCCATCGCGGCGCGGCTTCGATCGCCCGGCGCCTGCAAGACCCCCTTGCCGAGCTGGTGAAGATCGATCCGAAATCCATCGGGGTCGGTCAGTACCAGCACGATGTGAGCGAGGCGAAACTGTCGCGCTCCCTGTCGGCGGTGGTGGAAGATGCCGTGAACGCGGTCGGCGTCGATGTGAACACGGCCTCCCCGGCCCTGCTGGCGCAGGTGTCTGGCCTCGGATCGACCCTGGCCGAGAGGATTGTCACGCATCGGGACACGCATGGCCCGTTCCGCTCGCGGGCCGCCCTGAAGACCGTGCCAGGGCTCGGTCCGAAGACCTTCGAGCTGGCCGCGGGCTTCCTGCGGATCCGCGCGGGCGACGACCCGCTCGACGCGTCCGGCGTCCACCCGGAGGCCTATCCGGTGGTGCGGCGGATCCTGCAGGCGACGAAGAGTGACATCCACGTCCTGCTCGGCAACACGGCAGCCCTCGCCAAGCTCGATCCCGAGAGCTTCGTCGACGCACGTTTCGGCCTGCCGACCGTGCGCGATATCATGACCGAGCTGGAGAAGCCGGGCCGCGATCCGCGCCCCGGATTCAAGACCGCGCGCTTCGAGGAGGGTGTCGAGACGATCGGCGACCTGCGGCCGGGGATGCAATTGGAAGGCGTCGTCACCAATGTGGCTGCGTTCGGCGCCTTCGTGGATATCGGCGTCCATCAGGACGGCCTCGTCCACATCTCGGCGATGGCGCGCCGCCGGATTGCATCGCCCACCGAGGTGGTGCGCATCGGCGAGGTGATCCGCGTCCTTGTCCTCGGCGTCGATGTCCCCCGCAAGCGGATCGCGCTGTCGATGCGTCTCGACGATCCCGTGGAGACGCAGGCTCCGGCGCGACCCATGGCAGACGCACGATCCGAACCGCGGCCGGCGCGCCCGCGCGCGTCGCCGGAGGCCACGCCGAACGGTCCACTCGCGGATGCGCTCCGCCGGGCGGCCTCATCCACGCGACGGCGCTGACCGGATATTCACGACGCACGTGAAACGGCCGAGACCGGCAGGCCCTCGGCGGGAGTGATCAGATGTCATCGCCAGCGACCTACGAAGCCGATCCCAGCCCGATGATCGGGCCCGCGCGCCTCATCCGAGCGGCTTTCGAGGGGGCCGATATGGCCGCCCGGGCCGACGCGATCCTGACCCAGGCCGGAAGCGGTACCCTTGAGGCCGGTACCGCCCTCGATCTGTCGACCATCCTGTTGCTGATGCATCGCTTTGAGCCTGCCTTGCAGCTCCAGAACGAGGTCCTGCAGAGCTGCCGTCATTTCCAGCTTCAAGCGAATGGGTGCGACGCGAAAACGCGCGTTCTGGTCATCGTCACGGCGGGAGACCTCATGGCCAACACGCCGGTCGATTTCCTGTTGGACCACCCGAGTTTCCGGCTCGAATACCTGTTCGTTCTCCCTGGGGAGGCGGTTCCAGCACCTCTACCCGATCACGACGTTTGCGTCGTCGGCGTCGCCTATTCCACGGCGAACGAGCCTGTGCTCGAAGCCTTGGCCATGGCCGCAGCGCACTGGGACCGCCCGGTGGTCAACCATCCGCGCCACGTGCTCAAGACATCCCGCCACGGGCTGGCCGAGGCGCTCGATGGGGCGGAGGGCCTCCTGATCCCGCGCGTCGTCCGTACGACGGGCGCGGACATCGCTTCAGGGGCCAACCAGCCGCCGGCACATCTCAGCTTCCCGATGCTCATCCGGCCGATCGATACCCATGCCGGCAATGCACTGCAAAAGATCGATCGCAGCGAGGATCTTGCAGCGTATGCCCGCAACACCGATGCGGCGACGTACTACATCACGCAATTCTGCGATTACAGCGGGCCGGATGGGCTGTACCGGAAGCTCAGGATCGTCCTCATCGATGGTGTCCCGTTCCTCTGCCACATGGCGATTCGGGATCATTGGATGATCCATTATCTGAATGCGGGCATGAATGCCGATGCCGCCAAGCGCATCGCCGAGGCCGCGGCGATGTCGGAGTTCGACGATCTGTTCGTGCCGCGTCACCGGACGGCTTTCAAAGAGATCCATCGTCGGACCGGGCTCGACTATCTGATCCTGGATTGCGCCGAGAGCCGCGATAACCGGTTGCTCGTCTTCGAAGCCGACACCGGCATGGTCATTCACGACATGGATCCGGTGGAGCTCTATCCCTACAAACGGCCGCAGATGCACAGGGTCTTCGCCGCCTTCCAGCGCGCCGTCGAAACCAGGGCTGCGGGCTCGAGGCGGCGCACGGGCAGTTCACCCGGCCCGAACGAGGTGTGAGGGCAGAGATAGCTACCTTCACGTGTCCGATTGCGGTGAAATGCACTATTTCTTTCGATGTTACATCTAAATCAAAATATATAAATGACATTGCTTGTAATTTTGAAGATCAAGTAGCTTACGAATAGCAAGGGCATCGGTGACCAATTGCGATTACAGAGAATCTGAATCGAGATACGCAGAGAAAATTAAGGATCGTCTCGCTTACTTGCAAACGCCGCCACCCTTTAACGCGAAAGAAACTTGTGCGGCGGCATTACTGCGGCACCCGAGAAACGGGTGGCACTTAATCAGAAAGATCAATCGATGTCCTCCATCACCCTGTCGGCCGCCACGCGTCAGAACCTGCTCTCGCTGCAGGATACGGCGGCCCTGACCGCGACCACCCAGAACCGCCTGTCCACCGGCAAGAAGGTCAACTCGGCCCTCGACGATCCGCTGAGCTTCTTCACCGCTCAGAGCCTCGACAACCGGTCCAACGACCTGAACAACCTGCTCAACGGCGTCAGCAACGGCGTGCAGGTCATCCAGGCCGCCAACCAGGGCATCACCAGCATCCAGAAGCTGATCGACAGCGCGAAGTCGCTCGCGAACCAGGCGCTGGCCAGCAAGAACTACGCGACCGCGGCTGTTTCCGGGTCAACGACCTCCACCACGGGTGGAACTTATACGGCTGCGACCAGCGGCACGACCGCTGTGAGCTTCACCGTCGACGGTGTCACCAAGAACGCGACGCTCGCAGCCGGCACCGGTACCAGCGGCGCCACGACCGCCAGTGACGTGACGGCGGCCATCAGCGCCCTCAACACCGCCGCCGGCACGAACGCCTTCTCCGCGGATGCTTCGGGACTCAAGATCGTGGCGGCTTCGTCCACGAATGCGGTCACGTTCGACGCGACGAACGGTGCGAAGATCGGCTTCGCGTCCGGCATCACCGGAACGGCCGGCACGCCGGCTTCGGGCGACGCCACCCGTACCAGCCTCGCCACGCAGTTCAACAACCTGCTGACGCAGATCGACCAGTTGGCCTCGGATGCGAGCTACAACGGTGTCAACCTGCTCGGCGGCGGCGGCTCGAACCAGCTCAAGATCCAGTTCAATGAGAACGGAAAGTCGAACCTTCAGGTCCAGGGTGTCGATTTCTCGTCGTCCGGGCTCAACCTGACAGCTGTCGCCACGTCAGGCGCCAACTCCAACTTCCAGGCGGACTCGGATATCACCGCCGTCCTGACCAAGCTCGACAGCGCCTCTTCGACGCTGCGCGCTCAGTCCGGCACCTTCGGCTCCAACCTGACCGTGGTGCAGAACCGTCAGGACTTCACCAAGCAGCTGATCAACATCCTCGGCACAGGCTCGGCGAACCTCACCAACGCCGATCTCAACGAGGAGGCCGCCAACTCGCAGGCGCTGTCGACCCGTCAGTCGATGGGTATCTCGGCGCTCTCGCTGGCGAACTCCGCGCAGCAGGGCGTCCTGCAGCTCCTGCGCTAAGATAGCTCTCGATCAATATAGAGGCCGGCCGGGGTCATGCCCGGCCGGCCTTTTCGTTTGGGTCCTGCCCGACCCCGTTTCGACCGACGTTCCTCACCAACGGACACGCAGGATCAAGCCGCGGCCTCGGCCGAGCGATGTCAGGCCTCAGGGATCGCAGCGACCAAGCCGAACCCGCATCGACGCAATTTGCCATTCCGGAATCAGACCGATCCATGGACCTCGCCGGTCACATCTCGGAAATTTTGCGGCTTCGGCCACGGGTCCAGTCGAGAGCCGGCTACTCGGCGGCCTCAGGCGCAACGACGTCACGCTCTGTCTCGTGCCGCAAGACCTCGAGGATGCGTTGACGCACCTCCGGGTGACGGATTGTACTCCAGAGGCTCAACAACTCGCAGGTCATGCCGACACCGAACGCGTCTTCGCCAGGTGCGTAGAAGCTGTCGACGGGGCAGCCCAAGAGTGCCGCAATCTCAACCAAGCGCCTGGCGGAGGAGTCCTCGACGGCCATGTCAGCCTCTGTACCCGCTTCGGCCATCGCCGAACGTTATACCCTGTAGCGCATACCGACAAGTGATCGATGCGTACTAGATATGACGGATTCATACTAAGTCAATTCAGTTTTCGGCAGCCTAATGGCACGCTCCTATCCAATGATCGTAGCCTGTCATACGAACGATTCAAACGCCGTCGCGCTCCACCGGACGCGGGAGCCGACGCAAGCTTCCGGCTCAGTTCCGCAGCGACGATCTGCGTAGCCGCGTCGCGTTCAAATCCACAAGCTCAGTAATCCCCGACGCTGTGATCGGTGAGAAAAATGGATTGGCGAATTATAGAAATAGAAACTCAATGTTGACCCTCGATTAACCGCGCCGGCGTAGTCACATGGAGGCTGTTGCAGAAGCAGTTCCAATTGGGTCGGGCGAGGCTGTGATGATCGTCCTGTTGGCTGTCGCACTCGGCACTGGGTTCCTCGCTGCGATTGCCCTTTTTCCTCTCGGGGCATGGGCCGCAGCCATCGGCGCGTCCCTGGCCGCGAGTTCGGCAACGGTTCTGGTCGGATGCTTCCTGGCGTGGCGAGCTCTTCGACACGACCGGCACCGCCGTGAACTCGACGCACAGACCGGTATCATGGTCGCGGCACTTCGTGACGTGTCGGAACAGGGAGAGCCGATTTCTCCTACTCCGAGGGTCGCACAACGGCGTCTGGGCGCCTGATGGGTGCCCCACCCGGCGGTCGGACCCGGCCCTTGTCCATGTCTGGCAATGGGGGCGGGACCGTGCCGATCGTCATTCGATACAGTCCGACTCCCCGGAGCATTGGGCTGAACGACAGGGACGCGCTCGAGAGCTGCAGTAGGCAGCTGATCGAGGGTAACCGCCACGAATTCGAGGGCTTGTCGCATGGCGCGAGTAAGCTACTCAACGGGAATGCCACCATTGCCAAGTATCTATGATCGAAAAATCACTTGCTGAATTGGATAATGGAGCTTGATTGAATTTACCGATGATTGCTCGGGCGCGATCACGACCATAGAAAAACAGACGCTAGCTTTTGCAGCATGGCCTGACTGAAACGGCAGCTAACGCCTCTTTCGAGTATGACGGCTTCGGCGCACGGATCGATGGAATCACCTCGATTGCCCGCACGATGACTCACAACGCGGGCGCAGACACGAGCGTGGAGATGCGGCCGCGCGTCAACCCGGGCACAAGCCAACGCTTCCGGCCGCCAGCGTGATGACATCCGTAACTGCACGGTGTGACCTTCGATCCGGCGCGATACCGATCGGGACCGCGGATGGGCGCGGCGCTTCAGACTGGGTTTGATGTCCGTGGCGACCTCAGCGAGGCCGACGCATGCTGGCGGAAGGGGTGGGATTCGAACCCACGGTAGAGTTGCCCCCACGGCGGTTTTCAAGACCGCTGCCTTAAACCACTCGGCCACCCTTCCAAGCCATTGCAATGCTTGGACAATCTGCCTGGACGGGTGGGCCTGAAAAGCGGCGTTTGCTACCGCTTTGCTACCCAATCATCCGGCGGACCTGTCTATGGCCGCGCGGAGGGCAGCGTCAACCTTCGCGGCTGCGTCTTCCTGCATTCCCGGCAGGACGTGCGAATACAGGTCCAGCGTGATTGCAATCGAGGAGTGCCCGAGGCGCTCCTGCGCAATCTTCGGATGCACGCCGTTCGCCAGCAATTGCGTCGCGTGGCTGTGCCGCAGGTCGTGGTAGCGAACCCGCGGCAGCGTCTTGGACAGCGCCAGGATGCGCGTGAACTCGTGCGTCAGGCTGTTGGGCTGGACCGGCCGGCCGTCGGCCTGGGCGAACACGTGATCATCGTCTGTGAGCCGCACGCCCAGCTTCAGCAGCTCTTCGGCCTGGCGCACCCGGTGACTGCGCAGTTCCTCGATGGCGAACGACGGCAGCGCCACGCGACGAGACCTCCCGCTCTTGGTGTCCTTCGTTCGGATGCCGGCCTTGGTCTGCTCGGTGCTCTCGACGATCGCGATGTGACCGGTGGCGAAGTCGACGGCCCGCCAACGCAATGCTGTGACCTCGCCTCGGCGCAAACCGCAGAGAACGCCGAGCACAACCGGCACGAACATGCGAGTTGGCCGGAAGTGCGTCAGGAGCGCCGCGGTCTCGTTGGCGTCGAGCGCCCGCATCTTGGTCCGCTCGACCTTAGGCGGGTCGACGGCGTCCGCGGGGTTCCGCGCCAGGATGCGCCACTTCACGGCTTGGCCGAGCGCTTGGCGGAGGATTCGGTGCATGTGGTGGACGGAGCGGGGCGCCAGACCACCGGTACCGTCCCGGCGGCCGCTGACGAGCGCCTTCGCGTAGGCCGCCGAGATCTGCTCCGGTCGGAGGCTCGTCAGCACCGCGTTGCCGAGGAGCGGCACGATGTTTTTGCGGGCGAGCTCCGTGTAGCGCTCGTGGCTGCGGGGCGAAATCAGCGTCCGCACATGTTCGAGCCACCGATCGAGGAACGCCGCCACCGTTTCCTTGGCCGGCTCGACGTAGTCCCCTCCCCCGATTGCCGTGATCAGCCGGGCACACTCCTTCTGCGCCTCGCGCTTCGTGCCGGCGAAGGTGTGCCACTTCCGTTTGCGCTTGCCGGTCTCCGGATCCCGCAGGTCCAGGATGATTGCCCATTTGCCTGGCGAGCGCTCGCGGATGTGACCTTTCATCGACGCGACCTCTTCTTCGGCGGTGAGGCAAGCTGCTTCTCACGGTCCAGGCGGTCAGCCTCAGCTCGCATCTGGTCCGCCGTACCCTGGAAGATGTGCGGTCGGTCAGCAAGTTCGCCCAGGTCGCTCTTAATCAGCGATCGGATCTGCGCCTTCCGGCTCCCGGTGAGTGGAAGAGCCCGCTCGGCATCCTGGATCCCTTTCAGGACTACCGCCGGATGTTCTGTCGCCGTCACGTCGGCGAGCGCTTGCTCGAGGTCGGATAGTTTCTGCGGCTCGCCTGGCGGGCGCATCGCCTTCAACACGGCAGAGATCTTTTTACAAACCTGATCGTAGGCCGTGGGATCGTGCTTCCAGTCAGCGGCGAGATCGGCTGGGTTATGCCAAAGCTCCAGCACCATCGAGATTACGCGCATCAAAGCGTAATTTTCTCGGCTGCCGAACGCGCTTATAATCTCGTCTTCCTGAATGAAGCTCCTTCTAATTCTATGTTCTACTTCCCGAGATATAGTGTTATTAGGTCGCTTCTCTACCTCAGACTCCAGTCTCGACCGGAGATCCGGCGTGAGACGCGTCGAGAGCACGGCAGTCTGGCCGACATACTCGCCCTTCGGGGCCGGTCCGCGCTTACCCATTCGACCACTCCAAAACCTGCTTACAAATCGTATGAGCATGGCTTGCGATGGTCAAGGACGAAGCAATATCATCTTTCAGATCGTAGGATAGTTACGGAGCTACGGTAATGAAGATGAGTCGTTCAGCCGGCACGGGTTCGAAGACGATCAGCGTCGAAGAGGCAGGCCGCTGGCTCGGGATCAGCCGAAACGCCGCCTACGAGGCGGTGAAGCGCGGCGAAATCCCGACGATCAAGATTGGCCGACTGTTGCTTGTGCCGGTCGCGCCATTTGAGCGGATGCTCGGCCTGTCCGTGAATACGAACACGGAGGCCGCGTAGCACGATGGCCCAGAAAACAGTTGAGGGACGGAGCGCTGGCCGGCGCTCACGTCCCTCGGAAGATGTCGCCTCGACAGCCGACGTCTTTCACATAGCGCACCGGGACCTCGCGGTCCATCGGATCACCCGCCGCCTCGGCTGCGGGATCGAGGTCGCGGCGGTCGTCGCACAGCTCGCCGGGCTCGGCCCGCGGGACGGTGCGCGATGATCCCCACCGCCGACGCCTGGGGGCCGTTCGCCAGCAACATCGAGCCGGGCGAGCGCATTGCTCGCCTCCGATGCCTCCGGGCGATCGCCCACCTGTCCTGCGGGCCCCGCGGTGTCGAGCTCGTCGCGTCGCTGCAGGCATCAGAGGTGGATTCGGGTGCCCTGCCGGAGGCGCTCGCGGCGCTGAACCGGCTGGCTCCGCTCGACCAGCGCCGGATCTGGGCCGCCTACGCAAACCTCACGGCTCCGACGCGGCGGTCCCGCGGCGACAATAACGCGGAGGATAGGCCATGAGCGAACCCCGCCACATCGCCACCGTGCCGAAGAACGCCTCGGAGGAGGTCCGCATCGCGCTGACCGAGTTCAATGGTCACGAGCTCGTCGACGTGCGGATCTTCGCCGCCTTCGACACCGAGGGCGAGCGCCGCGCCACCAAGAAGGGGGTGAGTCTGAGCCGGAGGCACCTGCCGGAGCTGATACGCGCGCTGCAGGCGGCCGAGCAGGAGGCATCGCGATGATTGACCTCCGCTCGGCCGCCCATGCACTCGGTGGCGAGGTGGTCGGCCGGGGCGTACTCTGCCCGGGGCCCAATCACTCCGCCCGCGACCGGTCGCTCAGTGTCCTGTTCGACCATGCGGCACCTGACGGCCTGCTGGTCTTCGACCATGCCGGTAATGACCACCTGGGCGCCAAAGACTACGTTCGAGCGCGGCTCGGCCTCGGCGGGCGCGAGAAGAAGACGTTTCAACGTCTTCTACCAGCAAGCAGGGTGGGTGTAGGTGCAACTACACCCTCTTCCGATAATGTCGACCGGTGCCACCGCGCTCTAGCGATGTGGCACACGGCCAGCGATCCGGCTGGGACGGTGGTAGAGCGGTACCTCGCTTCGCGTGGCCTCGGTCTGCCCGAGGCTGGCGCCGAGGTGCTGCGCTACCACGCTGCCTGCGCGTTCGGGGACCAGCGGCCGCCCGTCATGGTCGCGGCGCTCCGGTGTATCCACACCGACCGGCTGCAGGCCGTGCACCGGACTGCGCTGACGCCAGAGGGCGAGAAGATCGGCCGGAAGATGCTGGGACCGGCCGCCAGGGCCGCGGTGAAACTCGACCCGGACGACGCAGTGACCCTTGGGCTCGCCATCGGCGAGGGCATCGAGACTTGCCTTGCGGCGCGACTCCTCGGCATCCGGCCAGTCTGGGCGCTCGGCTCCGTCGGAGCGATCCGGGTGTTCCCGGTGCTGCCGGTCGTCGCGCTGACGATCCTGGTCGAGAGCGACGACGGTGGGGCAAGTGAGGCGGCTGCCCGGATCTGTGCCGAGCGCTGGCACGCCGCCGGGCGCGAGGTGATCCTGGCCCGGCCCCGTGTGCCCGGCGACATGAATGATGCGGTTCGGGAGGCGCGGCGCCTATGAGCGAAGCCGAGCACCTGCGGGCCGAGGATTACGTCGAGTTCTCGTCCTTCGTCCCGGAGCACGACGAGGAGGGCGCGGCCGGAAAAACAGCTGCGATCCGTGCAACGCCCTTCGTCCTGCCCGACCCGCGGTCAATCCCGCCCCGCCGGTGGCTCTACGGTCGGCACTACATCCGCCGCTTCACTACGGCCACCATCGCCCCCGGCGGACTGGGCAAGACGAGCTTGATCCTCGTCGAGGCGCTGGCGATGGTTACGGGCAAGCCGCTCCTCGGGATCCGTGTGGCGGAGCCGCTGCGGGTCTGGGTCTGGAATGGCGAGGATCCGCGCGAAGAAGTCGAGCGCCGTCTCGCGGCCGCCTGCGCGCACTATGGCATCACGGCAGAGGACATTGGCAGCCGGCTATTCATCGACTCCGGGCGTGAGACACCCATCGTCATCGCCCAGAAGCTCGGCGAGGGAACGACCGTCATGCGCCCGGTGGTCGAGGCGGTCACGGCGACGATCCTGGCCAACCGCATCGACGTGATGACCGTCGACCCGTTCATCTCGTCCCATGCCGTGCCGGAGAACGACAACGGAGCCGTCGATCGCGTCGCGAAGGAGTGGGGCGGGATCGCCGAGGCGGGCAACTGCTGCATCGGCTTCGTGCACCACGTCAGGAAGCCCGGAGCCGGTCAGGCCGCCTACACCGTGGAGGACGCTCGCGGCGGCTCGTCTCTGGTCGGTGCCGTTCGCTCGGCCCGGGTGCTCAACGGCATGTCGTCTGACGAAGCTGCGCAGGCCGGCGTCGAGGCCGATCAGCGCCGCCGCTTTTTCCGGGTCGACGATGGCAAGGCCAATATGCAGCCGCCGGCCGACGGTGCATCCTGGCATGAGCTTGTGAGCGTGCCGCTCGGCAACGACACGCCCGAATATCCGGGTGACATGGTCGGTGTCGTCACCGCCTGGAACCTGCCCAGCCTGTCCGATGCGCTGCAGCCTGGCGACGTGCGGAAGGTGCAGGACGCGATCGCCGCCGGGGCGTGGGCCGACAATGTCCGTGCCGACAACTGGGCCGGCAAAGCCGCCGCAACCGTCCTCGGCCTCGATGTGAATGATGCCGGCGATCGCAAGCGGATCTCCGCACTCCTGACGCTCTGGAAGAAGAACGGCTGCCTGAAAACCGACACCCGCCACAACGCCAGAACAGGCCGCGATCAGGTCATGGTCGTCGTCGGAGAGGTGTTCTGATGCCCTTCCACACTCCCACACTGCGACTGTGGATCACCGTGGCGACCGTGGATCCACTCCACCACACCACAGTCCCTATGGGGTGTGGGGGAGTGTGGGGGAATCCACAGTGGGGAAATCGTGGCTCTGTGGAAGCGGGGCTGTGATGGTCTCGGAGCCTGCCTGGCTGCCGATGGAGATCGCGCCCCGGGACCGACGCGTCGACCTCAGGGCCGAGCGGTGGATCGCCGGACACGAGCGTCTGCGGGTCGAGGTGTTCGAGCGCTGCCAGTGGTGCGAGGGCGGCACAGCCCGGAACCCTGGCCCGTACTGGCGCGCGCTTCCGACGGGATGGAAGCCGACACATTGGCGTGAAGCACAGGAAGACGCTGCGGCAGGCTGACACAGGCGTGGCGTGACGTCAGATAACAGAACATAACACAAGCAAACAGAACACCACAGAACGGAATGAAAAGGCAAGATCCGGCCGCTTGCTATCTGCCGACAATACAAACCACATAGCCCACACCGATTGTTCTTCGAGGTGCGGCCGCAATGTCCTCAGACCGTGTCGAGTTCTCCGTACCTGTCTGTTTCAAGGTCGAGCCCGGCCTGACCCAAGCGGTGGCCGCAGCCGCCCGACAATCCCGGACCACGTCGTCCGAGTGGATGCGCCGGACCCTGCGCGAGAAGCTGAAGGCCGAGGGCGTGGCGCTCCCGCCGCTCGACGCCCCAGCCCAACGACAGGCGGCCTGAACCTCCGATGCGGGGCGAGGCTGCCTGTCAGAGGGGGGATGGGTCCTCCCAAGACCGTGGAGGCGAGTTGCGGGCCAGAGAGGTGCGATCACTTCCTCCCGGCAAACCTGATTTTTGAGGTCTACACCTTGTCCGAACGTCTCACCCTTCGTGAAGTCGCCCGCCGCCTGGACCGTGATCCGACCGGGCTCGGCCGTCTGGTCAAGAAGGGGCAGGTTCCCAAGGGCGATGACGGAAAATTCGACATCGATGCGGTGCGGGCCGCGCTCGACGCCAACACCGATCCGGGCCGGCGGAAGGTGAGTGTAGACGGTCTACGGTCTACGCCTTCGCGGTCTACGGTCTACGCCCGGCCGGCAACCGGCACCTTCCCGACCCCGGACGCCTATCGCGACCGCGCCGACATCGGCGACGCCTTCGCCCGCGGCGCCCTCTACGGCGCGCACGTCGTCGCCTTCGCCCTGCCGACCGCCATCGCCTGCACCCTCGTCGAAGCCGGGATCCCGGCGGCGGCCGCCGTCCAGGCCCACGCTGAGGCTTGCGACGATACCCGCTTCATCGTGGGCGACGTGACCGAGGCGCTGGGTCTCACCATTGCCGGTGTCGACGACGCTGGCCCGCACGCCCCGACGGCCTTCGGCGCCTTCGATCCCGGCGCCTTCCCGGGAATCACCCCGTAAACCGAACCTGAAAGGCCAGCCCGTGAAAGCCCCCAAGATCATCCGCGACGGCCTCGCCGCCCTCATCTCTACCGCCCGCCGGGAAACCGACCTGGACAAGCTGATGTCGGCCCTATCCGAGGCCTACCGCCAGATCGAAATCGCCACCCGTGATCGGGAAGATGCTGAGACCATCTATCGCGAGCGGATCCTCGATAGCACGCCCAGCGAGTTGGCTCAGATTCAGGAGGGAAAGGTCGAGACGACCATCGCTCTCGACCGGGCCGAAGCCCTAGTCGCTACTCTGACCACCCGCATCGCGGCTGTGCGTGAGGCCGAGGCCCGCGCCGCCCGCCAGGCAATCCACACCGACGCCCTGGCGAAGGTCGAGGCGATCAAGGCGCGGCTCCCGGGCGAGTACCGCCGCCATGCCGGCGCACTTCGTGGTCTGCTGCGGGATCTCGCCGAAGCCGAGGTCGCCATCGCGCGCGCCGGAAAGGAGGCGCCGGACTTCCCTGCGATCGCAAGTCCGGAGGCCGAACTGCGCATCCTTCACGGACTGCCCGAGGATGTCGTCTCCGTTGAGACCGTCGAGTTGTGGGTGGTCGACGGTCGCACCGATCCCGTCCCGGAGCAGCGGCAGGGCGATGTCCGTGCATCCGCGGAGCACCCTGGGCGTGGCATGCTCTACCTGCCCGGCAGCGCCCACCACACCGCGCCGACTTCCGGCGTACCGCTGACCTGCACCCTGCGGACCTTCACCCGCACCCGGTATCGCGAGGCGGTGAAGCCCCGGGAGGACGGGTCGCTCCTCCGTGCGGTCGCCCTGCCTGCCTTTGGCCTGACCGATTCCGCCTTCGTCACGGCCAGCCCGTACCGGGACCACAACGGCGCGCTGATCGAACTGGCGTCCGACCTCCCGCCGCCCGCGCCGCTCGACCGGCCGGTCCGCGAGAAGCTGGATCTGCTGCCCGCCGTCCCGCGCGCCGAGGCCGACGTGGTGCAGTTGCGGGGCGCGGCATGAACCCGTCCCTCCGCCAGGAATGGATCGACGACGAGCGCGGCGTGGTCCCGGCGGAGACGCCGCTCCAGCGCATCGAGCCGATCATGGCCATGCCGGAAGCGAAGGGCCGCCAGGGCGTGGCCCTGCTGCTCGCGATCCGGTGGGACGTCCCGGCTGACATCGTCCGCGAGCTGCTGCTCACCGCCCCCGTCGACCTTGAACCGGAACAGGCTACCGCCTGGGCCGGGACCGTCGCCTACAACCCCGCCGCATCGGAGGTCCGCCAATGAGCAACGCCTACCACAGCCAGCGTCCGCAGCCCCGCGCCACCGCACAGCAGGTCGTCAACGCGATGGTCAAGGCGCACACCGCTGCCGCCACGCCCCGCGCCAACAGCCGAGGGCTCGCCCGGGCCGACATGCTCCAGCAGCTCGAGGCCCGCGGCACCAAGCCGGCGGCCTGACCACCCCCTGACTGAACGAGGACATCACCATGCCCACCCTTCGCGCCGAAACCTTCCGAGGCAGTTCCGCAGACGGCATGCCGATCGCCGGCACCACCATCCCGCTCACCGGGTCTACCCCGGGGGCTTGGACGCCGAGCTACCCCGGCGCGCTTCCGCCCCCGACTCCCAACTACCCTGAGACCCCGGCACTCATCGTGCGCCTGGAGGCGCTTGCCGGCCCGATCTACGTGGCTTTCGGCCCGACACCGGATGCAACCGTCGAGCCCCGGCGCCTCGTGCACCCCGGCTTGGTGGTCGAGGCCCGCATCCGCTCCACCGACAAGGTGGCGGCTGTAGCAGCAGGGGACATCCCGGCCTGAATCATTCGGCGGCGACCGCGCCGTCACAGCGAATGCGGGGCTGACACTGACGGCGCCGCGGCCCGCCGAATATCGGAAAGCCCAGCTCTCTGCCCCGCACGGCTTCGGTCGAGGAGTGAGACAAGCCGGGCAAGGCCGCCCCCTTCATCATCGAGGCGAACATGACTGATCTGAAAAACCGGGCCCAAGCCCTGAAAGGATCGGCCGACAAGCTGAAGGCTGCGGCCGAAACCATGGCCGCCGTAGAGCTCAATGCGCCTGCCGATGCCGTACCCGAGACCTGGGACAAGCTCTCGGTGGTCGTGCTGGCCGCCGACCGCGCCGTGTTCTCGATAGATGACGCCGGCAACCTCCAGGTCCCCGCTACCTACGCCCTGCGGTCCGAGGTCGGCGTGGCGCTGGCGCGGGCGACCGCCGCGCTAGCCGCGCAGCCCGAGCCCAACTCGTCGCAGCAGATCCTGGCCGCGGTGTTCCGCCAGCTCGGCCAGATCGACACCGACGCCTCGCGCGAGGCCTTTGCCAAGCTGGAGGCCGCCGTGAACGGCCAGACGGCGGCCCTGGCCGCGGCGACCGTCGCCCTCGACTCCGTGTCGGCCGAAATTGGCCAGTCGATCCCGACCGCTCCCGGAACGCACTGAGGATCACGCGCCATGGCGTCCAAGGTCATCGAAGCCAAGCTCCTCATCACCGCCGAGTCGCGGGTCGAGGCCGAGATGGCCAAGGTCGCGAAGGCGGTCCAGCAGGGCCTTGACGTCACCAAATACACGGCTGAGGTCGCGAAGCTGAACAAGGCCTGGGAATTTCAGGCCAAGGCGGCCAAGGCGGCGGCGGACCTGATGGACGCTCGCAAACCGCTGGAGGCGACGGTGCAGGGGATGCAGCGGGTCGGCGCGCAGGCGGCACGGCTCGCCCGTGAGTACGATGCGGCCAAGAAAGCGGCGACCGACTACAGCAAGTCCACGGCGTTCGTGAAGGGCAGCGAGCAGGCCGTCCGCCTCACCGCCGAGGTGCGGCGCCTGAGCGAGGCGCACCGGGCGGCAGTTGGCGATACGAAGGCCCTGACAGCGGCCTTCAGCGCGGAGACGGCGGCTCTCAGGGCGGCCGAGGGCGCGGCGTCCCGCCTGGGCGTCGACCTCTCACGGGTCGAGCAGCAGCAGCGCACCCTGGCCCGCAGCACTGATCAGGCCGCTGCCGCGTTCAAACGCCAGATCGCCGTCGAGGACCTCGCGGCCAAGCAGAGCGTGGTTCGGCAGGAACGGTCCGCGGCCCGGCAGGGCTTGGTATCCGCCGGCGCGGTCGTGGTCGGTGGCAAGATCGACGCGACGGCGAAGGCCGCCACGCACAGCTACGCCGAGTTCGACATGGAGATCCGCCGGCAGGTGGCCATGGCGAGCCTGACGAAGGAGGAGCGGCAGAGCCGGATCGACCAGGCCGTGCGCCTCGGCGGCTCCTCGACCTTCAACGACATCCAGGTCTTGCACGCGCAGCGCACGCTCGCCGGCCGCGGCGTGCGCAAGGATCTGGTCGAGCCCTTCGTGGAGGAGATCAAGGACTACGCCCAGGCGATGAACGTCGACCTGCCGAGCGCGGCCAAGACCCTCGAAGGGATTGTGTTCTCGACCAACCAGCACATCGAGGACGCCGCCACGGCCAAGAAGGTCATGCGCCGCAACGTCGATCTGGCGGTGAAGACTGCGAAGGTCGGCGGCCTCGAAGACCACGACATCCAAGCCGCGTTCAAGATGGGCGGCGCGACCGCGACCGGGGCCGGGTTCTCGATCGAGACCATGGACACGATCTTCGCACTGCTGCGGAAATCCGGCTACTCGGGCGAGGAAGCCGGCACCGCGGCGCGCGGCATCTCCTCGAAGTTCATCGCCCCCTCGAAGCAGGGGCTCACTGCCCTCGACGCCATGGGGGTGAAGTACCAGAACTTCGTGCGCATGCCGGACGCGCTGAACGCCGACCGGCTCGGCAACTCGGTCAAGCGCAGCTTCGGCAAGCAGATGTCGCCGGAGCAGATGCAGCGTCTCCAGGCGATGATGAACGATCCCGACGCCCTACTGGACCGGGACAAGTTCACGGCCGATGCCACTGGGATCATCGGGCAGAGCTTCGACAAGAACAAGAAGGGCCAGCTCAAGGCGGCCGACGCCCACGCCATCGCGAAGACGGTCGGCGACTTCTACAAGATGGCCGCGGACTCGGTGGATACCGAAGGCCTGCTGAAGGCCGTCATCAACGCTCACCCGACCCAGGCGCAGCTCAACGCCCTGGTCACGCGCGAGCACGGTGGCAAGCTCGGTTCGATCGCCCAAAAGCCCGAGCTGTTCGATGAGTACCGCAAGAAGATCGCGGAGACCCCGGAGGGGTTCGCGAAGTCGATCGGCGATGCAGTCATGGGCGGGTTCTACGGCGCACAGAAGCGGATCGAGAACACCCGGCTCAACGTCGAAACCGCCATGGGCCGGTCGCTCGACAACAACGGCGAGGGCGGTGGTCTACTCACCAAGGCCTACACGGCCATCGCTGATTTCCAGCAGCACATCGCCGAGCTGGATCCGAAGATCGTCGCCCTCGGCACGTCGGTGGCCGTCGTCGGCGGCGAGATCGCGCGGGCGGCCGGCACGCTCGGCCTGATGGGCTCGGCGCTGGCACTCACGAGGTCGGCTGCGTCCCTGGAGCTGGCGGCGGCGAAGCTGGCGGTGAACGGCGGCCTGCCGGACGTGGCGAAGAAGGGCAGCAGACTGGCCGGGCTGGCGAAGGGCGCTCTCGGCCTCACGGCGATCGGCGGCCTCGCCGAGCTGGCGCAGCAGTACGGCGTCTTGCAAATGCCGGACATGAAGGACGGGGTCGGCCGCGGTCTGCTCGGCGCCCTCGATCCCAACCTGCCCGACATGGTGTTGGGCAAGAAGGCCGATGACGTCGGCAAGGACGCCGGGACCAAGGTTGGCAAGGGCGTGGCGGACGGCATCAAGGAGAAGGCACCGGAGGTCGAGGCCGAGGGCAAGACCCTGTTCCAGCGGCTGAATGAGCAGTTCCGGGCCGGCATCTTCGTCCCGATCAACTTCGTACTCGGCGAGGGCATGGGCGGTGGTGCCGGTGGCGGATCCGGCGTGCAGTCGGCCAGCTTCGGCGGTGGCGGCAGTGGCCTTGGCGGGATGATCCGTAAGGCCAGCCTCGGCGGAGGCGGAGGCGGCGGGCTTGGCGGCGACGTGTCGTCCGTTGGGGGTGCCGTAGGCTCCGGGGTCCCGGGCTCGGTCCAGATGACCGACACCGAACGGAACCAGCTTGGGCTCATCACGAAGTACGAGGCCGGCGGCCGCAACGTCCCGAACTACATCAACGACCGCCGGCACACGGCGCAGGGCTACTACCAGATCACCAATTCGAACTGGCGCAACATCGCCCCCAAGCTCGGGATCACGGCCCCCAACGCCATGTCGGCGAGCCTGGAGGATCAGACGCGCGTGGCGCTGCACCTGCGGCGAGCGAGCGGCCTTGGCAACTGGACCCGGTACAATCCTCGGCTTCGCGGTGCGCTTGGGCGCGGTGAGCAGATCCAGGCGGGCCCGACAGCGCCGAAGACGGCCGACGGCGACCCCCATCTTGTTCGTGGCCTCGACGGCAAGGAAGGCTTGGACCTCGGCAACGGCACGATGAAGATGCCTGACGGGTCGATCCGGTCGATCACCCGCAGCGGTTTGGAGATCCCAGATCCGCCGGCGGGAGGTATCGGGGCAGCCGGCAACGGCCGGGGCGGCATCGGTGCTCACGTCGAGGAGTTCGGCCGCCACGTCGACCGGCTCGCCGACATGGGCTTCCATGGTCAGATCGAGGTCACGGGCCTCCGCCGGGCCGGCCTGCGGGCCACGTCGCTCAAGATCCGCAGCCGCGGCGGTATCGCCGACCTGGGCGTGACGGAGCCGGGGGCGAAGGAGGATCTGTCGGACTGGAGCTGAGGGAGGGCGGTTGGCTCCGTTTGATCATGCTACGGATGCACAGGGACGAGCATAATGACCGAGGCTGATCTTACCAAACTGGCCCTGGACGATGTCCGGGTGAGGCAGAAGGCTTTGCTTGATCTAATCCTGTTTCAGGATCAGCAGGCGATGGGTCTGCTGCGCCTCTACGTGACCCTTGGGATTGCCGCCGCTTCTGGGTCTCTTGCCACAATATTCAGCAATGAAGCTTGGAAAAGCGCACTCGGTGCAGGTCTGCTTGTAGCGGTGGCGCCCCTCTCGCTTGGGACGGCGTACTGCTTCCGCGCAACCTGGGCGGCCAGCATCGGCTTCCCAGGACGAGAGCCTAATTTCTGGCAGTGGGCCTCACACCCGGACATTGAGGAAGGCGGTGTCAGAGAGGCATATCTGGCTCAGCTCTCCGACTCGATGGAAGTCAATCATGGGTTGAACGCTAAATGCGCAACACTAATTAAGTGGGCGAAACTATGCGGGGCCCTGACCCCCGCAGTTACTGTATTCATTGGCTTAGTGACATACTGTGTTTTGACGCCGTAGGCCCTGCCTAACGTTTCTTCGTTGGGTTCGTATTGCTCTTGATACCGAGCCGATCCGTCGGTGGCGGGGGTGGTTTCCCATCCTGAGCTAGGCCACGATTGGGCGGTTCGCTAGGCTGTTTCGCCGGTGGCGGTTTCGACCCGCCCTCGTTGGATTTGCTGTCCTTCGCCATGCAACCGGCTCCCTGATTCGGAGGGCATACTACACCGTGAAATTTGGTGCTGCCGCCGACATCGCGACGACGAGAGCGAGGGCGGCGAGGGCTGTGCGCATAGGGGCAGGATAGCGTGAGCGAAGTCGGTGTCGAGCGTGGCACCTCGCATCATCGCTCACTTGCGATCTTACTCAACGGTTTCCTCATCGACATCAGAAACCGGTTTAGGCGCCGCGGGCTCATGCTGCCGAGCTGCTAACGAATTACCTAACCCTCTGTGCAGCGCCCTGATGCGGGCCCTTTCATCAGCAGAGAGCTCTGCATCGTCTTTGTGAAGTCCCGCCGCTTCATAAAGTCCATCAACGTCGTGATACTTCTCTTTTGGGGCATTATGCATCGAGTATATCCGCGGATTTGATCCGACGGTGTGGCCAACTATGCTACGACATATTTTCGATAAAAATTTGCCATCAGCTTTTGACTTGTTAGTAATCCAATTTTTCACTTCAGTTTCATTGCCGCCGAATGCCCAAGCCTCTGCTATGTGGTAATAGGAATGCGCTGTATCAATCTCACCGCTCTCGATAGCGTCCTTGATATGCTCGACGAGCAACCGATGCAGTTCATGTAGCAATGATGAATCTAATGTATCCTCTCTTGCGTGCCCTTCGATTTTAATCAAACCAGACTCGGCTGCCCTCCAAACCCAAAATCCCGCACTAAAGCTCAAATCAGGACGTGATTTATATAGTTCAACGAGCCTTTTGCTCAGAATGCTGCTGTCTGCTGACTTGCAAATTTCCGACATAAGTAAAGATGCGTTCGCTTGGGGGCCAAGCATGAACGCGCCGACATCCTTATCGATGGTTTGCAATACAGGCCCAAAATCAAACATCGCTTCTAATAGCGCGATGGGAGCGGTGCCTTTTTGAGCTTCATGCAGTCGAAATCGTAGATCCTGGAAATACTCTCCGAGCGGCGGTCTCGCGGTTTCGGCCTGGCGAGCAAATATGCTTTGTATAACCGAGAGCTGATCTTCTCGACTAGTGTCGTGTGATAATGCCCGATCAAGCAAACGAACGGATATGCTTTCATCAGAAAGGTGTAAACTGAAATAAGCGTCGTAGCCTTGTTCTGATCCGACACCACGTCGGTTAACAACGCTAACATGAGACTCGGAATGGATTGCAAAAATGCTTTTCTTCTCGAACAATCTAGTCATCGAGGGTACTAGTATGCACAACAGTCTAGCGCTTCTTTCCTTCTGAGAGCTTGCAAACTGCGAAAGAAATTCATCTCCTACTTTAGCCACGCCTTCAGCCGTCGCCATATTCCAGTTACCGGCACCAAACATCATTTCACGATTGCTTCTTATCCAATCGTACAATTCATTTTCGAACAATCTAACTCCTTCCATTGCGAGAACGTCTTGTGGATCGATCTCGCCTTCGATAGCTGGCCATGTGAATTTTACTGCGTTAGAAAGCCGAGCTGCGTCCCTTGGATACTTGATCCAATGCTGCACACCATCCATTACTATGTACTGCCACCGGGCATTTTGCGGCGTACTGGCAGTGAGAAAACCGATTTCCGTATCCAGCATCGACAGCAGAGCATTTCGACTTGGCTTTGGAAGCTCAATTTCCTGTTGTATTATTTTCTCGGCGAAGTTGGGGCCGACTTTCTCAGTCTTCCGACCATCATCAAGTACGGGCCACACAATACTGCGATCGTAAGCTAGCAGATATACGACATGGGGCAGTCTGCCCAATGTCTTAACCATCTGCATGATGGTGCGAATTTCATCCTGATTGAGGCGATCAAGATCATCGATAATAACTAAAAATCTTTCGTCTTGATCGATAATACGCTTTCGAAGCTTTTCATAAGCAGACTGAAGTGATGGCTCTGCTAACCATTCATCTATCTTGCTAGCTCCACCTTTCTTAACTGCCTCACTAGCAAACTTGATGCCTGCACTTGCTAGAGTTCCAGCGCCAGGAGCGAGAATGCTCCCTATTGTAGCAGCCGCATCAACGACCGGATCAACAGTCTTACGAAGCGTTCGTAGACCGGACTTGCCGCGCTTAGTCCAAGCATCTTTTCTATTCGCAAGCTGCTCGGTAATGATTTTAAAAAATGACTCGATCAGATCTTGATGGCCAGAAACTATCCATGGCCTGAAATCTACGACATGAACGGCCTTTTGGCCATCCTCTAGTTCATCGTTGTGCTTCTTGATAAAAGCTTGGACAAAGTTGAGCGCTGTCGATTTCCCCGACCCCCAAGCGCCTTGCAAGCCAATTACGTAACCATTCGGCGCTTCGACCTCTAAAATCGAGGCCGCCAGCCGTTTGGCGAAAGGCGCGAAACCGAGCCGATCTTCCGTCCAGGGGTCTTCTTTCGGGTTGTCGTCGGAGAACTGAGGCCGAGACATGCTTTGATCACGCCATCTAAGGGCGGCCGTTTGTGCCGCGTCGGCGTCAGATAGGGTGGCCCGCTCGAACTGCGACTGCCACGTTCATGCCTTCCACAGCCGCACACCCGGCCCCTCGCCGTTCTCCTCGATGAAGATGACGCCGGCGGCAGTCAGTTCGGGCCTTTAGCCTTCCCGGCCGCGCGGCTCGCTCGCCAGGCGAAATAGGCGACGGCCAGCTGCGTCAGGAAAAGTCCGGCCCATGAGCCGCCCTCCGAGACCTTCGCGACGAACCATTCCGCCGGTGTCGGCGCCGCGGGATCCTGTAACCAACCAATCCCCATCACCGTGGTCGCCAGCAGGGCCAGAACGAGCAAGACCAGGTTCGTGACCGTCATCAGTTCGCCCCTCTCAGGATCCTCGCGGACCAAAGCCTTTGAGCGCCACGCCGGTCCTAAACCGGCCGTACTTGCGGCCGAGGGCGTCAAGGTAGGCTCCGACCACCACTAAAGCGGCGTGACGATCCTTCTCGGACACGACCCGTAGCAGGCGCTTGCGGAACAGCTCGTCGGGCTCAGGGTCGCTCACTTCAGGTAGCCCTTCGCCTTCAGGTGCTCTGCCAGCGCTTCGCGGATGACCTCAGGACGCGATGGCTTCGGATCGGGCTGTGCCTCGATCCACGCATCAAGAGAGGCATCGAGCTCTGGATAGAGCCGAAGGCCGATAGGCTTGCCGATCCCTGTCACCGGGCGGCCTCTAGGTTTTCTGCTATCGGCTATTGACATCGTTCTTTGATGATAGCAGAAATGTACGGGCCGACCAAGAGCTTGCACCCTCCTGATCGGCCCTGACCACGCACGTCCGTTCGGAGACGATCATGGCTATCCGTCATTCTACAGCACCGGCACGCGCCGGTGAACGCTCTCGCTCGCCCTCAGCCCTATACAATCGCGCCAAGCCGCCCCTGGAGGTCGACGAGGATGCGCCCGGCACCGTCGAGGCCTGGGAGGCCGTCGCGCCGATCCGACCCGACACCGCCCATGTCCGGGCCCCACGTTTCCTCGACCTCGCCGGCGAGCTGCTGGCCGCCACCCTCATCATCGCCGGGGGCGTGTTCGCCTACGGCTACCTCCCTCTCGCGTGAGGGAGAGGGCCATGACGAAGCAGAACACCGCGAAGGCTGCTCAGCCCGCCACCGACCTTCGCCAGCGCGCCGCCCGTGCCCGGGACGCCGCTGGGCGGTTCATCAAGCGCTCCGCCCCGGTTGAGGCCGCCGCTTCCTCACCCGCGGCCGCCGAGATCATGGAGGGATGGCGCGCATGGGACGCGACGCTCGGAAAACCTGAGGGCGATCCTGAGGCTGACGCCGCCTATGAGCGAGCCGCCGAGCGTCGAGATGCCCTGCTCGACGCTGCCGAGGCCATGCCACCGACGCCGGAGAACGTACTTGCGAAGGCGCTGGCCATCTGCTGGCTCGAATACGTGTCGGAGGTCTCACCGGGGAAGCGCCGGTCCGAGCAGCCTTTCGCGGGACGGATCGCGCTCGACATTCACGAGGCGATCATCGGCGAAGCGAGCGCACGCACATCAGCCGAGCCAGTCGACTGGTACGCCCCGCCGCCCGGCTTCATGGCCTCGCCCGCGATCGAGCCGTTCGGCTTCGCCCGGATCCCGGACGGCATCGCGATCGAGCTGGGTCGGCTGCGTAGCATCGCTTTCGCCGAACTCAATCGGCGGACCGGCCCGGAGACGGCGGCGGAGGAAATCGAGCGACTACGGCGCGAGTTGCACCTCGACGTGCTGGCGAGCGGTGCGAACTGGCGCGCCGGTTTCGCGGTCAATGCTGGTCCGCCCAACCTCGTCAGCATGCTCGACCTCGGGTCGGCTTCGATGGAGGATCTGCGGGCCCTGCGAGAGACGGCCGATATGGTCGGTGGAACAGCCTTCGCTGTGTGCTGGCAGGACCGATGTAAGGCCCGGGGGTGGAGGCAGCAGAACCCACCCGCCGACCAGTACAACGTCGCCGGCCAGCTCATGCAGTGGCTCGGTGATGCGCTGACCGACGTCGAGACGGCGGTCGACCGAGAACTGGACCGCCGGACGCCGAGCGACAGCCATAACCGCGAGATCTGGCTCACCATGCGGGCATGGCCGGTCATCAACGACGGCGACCCGGACGCGATCGAGGCCTTCGCCCGCGAACTGCTCGACCACGCCGCCGCCGAACGCAGGGGACACTGACATGGCCGACATCATCCCGTTTCAGCGCCGGCCGCAGCCACCGACCGGTGACACCCGCCACCGCATCGAGGGCGCGCTCGCCCTGGCCCTCGACGTCGTCGACCACCTCGTGGCCGCGCTCGACATCATCGATGGGGACCCTGACATCGAGGAAGGTGGAGATGCGGAGCCGAGCCTTGGCGCGCCCGAGAACCATCACGGGTCCCAGGTCGTGTGGCTGCGAGGAGGCGATCGTGACTTGGAGGAGTGATCGGGCATCCACGCCCGCCCGCGTTGCTGCCAGGGGACAGAGCTGGGGCGGGCGTGGAGGTCAGCGACCCATCCCGAGCGCCGACGCCGGGCAGGAGCAAAAATCATGCATCCACGCCCGCCCTAGACAGCTGAGGGGCATATCTGCGGGCAGGCGTGGCGGCCGACCGAAGCCGACTAATCCAGGCTAGCAAAACCAAACCGAGCGCAGCGCCTACCCATGATGTCCTCGTTCACGAAACCGTGACATCGACCTCACGAACGTCACTTGCGCATCTGGTTTGGGTGGAAGGCAGCGATCGGAGGAGACCTAGGAGATCCAGCCGAGCACCGTCACCAAGCGGTCGGCCTGGGCCCGGGTCAGTCCGGACGCGACGGCCGCTCCGTTCCGGTAGACACCGAACGAACCGTCGCCCGCCACACGGATCTTGATCGAGGCCATTCATACGCACTCCATACCCGCCGAGGCGGCGCCGGAACGTAGCGGATGGGGGACCTCGATGTTGCTGGCATCCGGGGTTGTCGACAGGGGAATCTGTCGGGGGGCCGCAGCCGACGAACACCGCTTGCGCACCTGGTGCGCGCGGTCACGGTTTCCGGAACAGATCGCGTCCGGCTGCTACCGCTTTTGCTACCCAACTGGTTGGGATTGGACGGGACGTGGAACGATGAGCGAACGACCGCAAGCCGATTTTCGCTTACCGATCAGTGCTGTAAGGGATTGGACAGGATTAAACGAGATGGCCGAGAGCGAATTTCAAGACCGCTGCCTTAAACCACTCGGCCACCCTTCCTGGCAGCATCCGCAATTCAACGGTTACGGCGGCGGCCGATCCCCAGTCAACCGGAGAACGGTGGTTGACCTGCGAGACCAATCCGCCTATCCCACCGCCCACGCCAGACGCCGCTGTTCGCAGCGCGGCCGCTCCGACCGTCATCAAGACGAATGGGTACGGCCTCCGGCCGATTGGGGGATAGTTTAACGGTAGAACGGTGGACTCTGACTCCTCTAGTCCTGGTTCGAATCCAGGTCCCCCAGCCATCGAGTTCAACCCGCCAAGTCCTGCACTTGGCGGGTTTTTTGTTGGCTGCCACGCATTGGGCGGCTGAACGATCCGGTTGGCCTCAAGCGGCCTCGCGATTTGAAACGCGCAGTCATGCAAAGGGGCGCGGTCGGGCTCGACAGCGGCCCATCGCAGCGTCATCAAGCGGTGATCTGACTTTGTCTGCACGTGATTTGAGATCAGGCCGGGCCGCGAAGTCCTGCTCTGACGATCAGCCGAAAGAGCCGGTCGTAAAGGAACCCCATGGCGACCACCCCGGCCGATCCTGTCCAGAACGCGGGCGGCGCCGCGTCTGACCCGAGTACGGGCAGCGCAAGATCGCTGGAACGGCTCGGAGTCCGCTTCACCAATTGGGCAGAGCGCTGGTTCCCGGACGCGTTCATCTTCGTGTCCATCGCGGTGGTCATCGTCGCCCTCGGTGCCCTGACGAACGGCGCCCCGCCGGCCGCCATCGCCAAGAGCTTCGGCGACGGGTTCTGGAGTTTGATCCCCTTCACCATGCAAATGGTCTTCGTCACCATCGGTGGTTACGTCGTCGCCACGTCGCCGCCCATGCAGGCTCTGATCGAACGGCTGGCGCAGGTTCCGAAGACCGGGCGGGGCGCCGTCGGGTTCGTGGCCGGCGCCACGATGATCTCCTCGTTCATCAGCTGGGGGCTCAGCCTGATTTTCGGTGGCCTGCTCGTCCGGGCGCTGGCCCGCCGCACGGACCTGCGCATGGACTACCGGGCCGCGGGCGCGGCCGCTTATCTCGGGCTCGGCGCCACCTGGGCGCTCGGGCTCAGCTCCTCGGCGGCGCAGCTGCAGGCGAACCCGGCGAGCCTGACCAAGAACCTGCTCGCCATCTCGGGGGTGATCCCATTCAGCGAGACGATCTTCCTGTGGCAATCCATGCTGATCGCCGCGATCCTGTTCGTCGTCTCGGTGGCGATCGCGTACGCCTCCGCCCCCCGCCGCGAGACGGCCGTCACCGCCGAGACGCTCGGTGTCCCGGTCGCACGTGAGACGAGCGACATCCCACCCGCCCGCCAGCCCGGCGAATGGCTGGAGCACTCGCCGATCCTGACGATCCTCCTCGTGGTGATCGCAGGCGGGTGGATCGTGCAGGAATTCGCGCGCCAATCCTGGATCGTGGCGATCTCGAACCTCAATACCTACAACCTGCTGTTCCTGACCCTCGGTCTGCTGCTGCACTGGCGGCCGAAGCGCTTCCTCGCGGCGGTCGCGAAGTCGGTCCCGGCCACCGCGGGCATCCTTATCCAGTACCCGCTCTACGCCGCGATCAGCGGCATGTTGACCGGACCGAAGAACGCTGCCGGCACCTCCGCGTCAGATGCGATCACCCACGCCTTCGTCAGCCTCAACACCGCCGGTACCTTCCCGCTGACCATGGGCGTCTACTCGGCGATCCTCGGCTTCTTCGTGCCGTCGGGCGGCGGCAAATGGCTGCTGGAGGCGCCCTACGTGCTGCAGGCGGCCAACGAGCTGAAGGTCCATCTCGGCTGGGCGGTGATGATCTACAACGCCGCCGAGGCGCTGCCGAACCTGATCAACCCGTTCTGGATGCTGCCGCTGGTCGGCATCCTCGGTCTGAAGGCGCGCGACATCGTGGGTTTCAGCTTCCTCCAGCTGATCGTGCACCTGCCACTGGTGCTATTCCTGCTCTGGGCGCTCGCCTTCACGCTGACCTACCATCCGCCTGTGATGCCGTAACGGCGCCGGACTTAGGGCCCGGTAGCGGGGCGCGCATTGACGCGTGCCGCCGCCGGCGCCTAGATCGCCGCATGCGCAGGCGCCCGCCCCGGACGGTCCAAGGCCGCGCGATCCTTTCAGTGATCGCGCTCTACGCGCTGCTGTTCCAGGCCTTCCTGGGTCTCGCCGCGCCAGCCCGCGCCTTCGCGGCACCCGGTGCCGTCCTGTGCGCCGAGCATCCGGCAGGCGATCCGGACCACGGGCCGATCAGCATCCACATCCACGCTTGTTGCACGCTGGTGCAGGCGGGCAATTTGACCCTGCCGATCTCCGTGTCGGCCGTGCCGGCTTCGGCCATCGGACCGGTCGTACAGGTCGTTTGGCGTCCTAAAGCGGAGCTTCCGAGAACCGGTCCGCCGCCGCGTTCCGGCACGGCACGAGGTCCACCCGCCGCCTGACGATCCCGCCCCGATCGCTCAGGCCCGGACCCATACCCATGTCGACCGTCGTTTCCGGCAACGCCCCCGCCTATGGGGCGCGTACCGCGCTGCGTGCCTCGCGCGAGGTGATCTATCGCGCCGTCTGGCGCTGGCACTTCTTGGCGGGCCTGTTGTGCCTGCCGTTCCTGATCACCCTGTCGGCGACGGGATCGCTCTACCTGTTCAAGGACGAGATCAACGGCAGCCTGTTCGCCTATCGGACGCGCATACCGGTTCGCGAGACGCCGCCCCTCGGTCCGGACCGCCTGATCTTCAACGCGATGCAGGCCGTGCCGGATGCCGGGCCGGTATCGTATACCGATCCCGCCACGCCGGAGACGTCCGCTCTCGTCACCCTCGCGGTGCGGGATCACAGGATCCTCGTCTACCTTGATCCCTATACCGGCGCCGTGCTGGATTGCCTGGCCCGCGACCAAGAGTTCATGGTCGTCCTCCGGGGGTTACATAGTCTTGCCTATCTCGGCGCATTCGCGAACGCCGTGATCGAGGTGGTGGCCGGTTTCGCGGTGATCCTCGTGCTGACGGGCGCCTATCTCTGGTGGCCACGCGGCCGGGACGGCGGTGTGATCAGCGTGCGCGGGACGCCGCGGCAGCGGGTTTGGTGGCGCGATCTGCACGCCGTCACCGGTCTTCTGGCGGGGGGTGGGCTGCTCTTTTTGGCGCTCACTGGGCTGCCCTGGTCGATCTGGTGGGGCCAGCAGATGCGCGGATGGTCGAATGCAGCGGGCCTTGGCCAGCCCGGCGCCCTCTGGGCGCATCAACCGGTCTCGACGGTGCCGCTGCGCGAGCGCCTATCCGATCCGGGCTGGACCCTGGAGGACGCACCGGTCCCGCGCTCCAGCCCAGCCGCCGCGTCGACTCAGACCCTCGGGATCGACCGGGCTGCCGCGATCCTCGCCGAACGCGGGATGCCGCGGGGCTATGAACTGGCCCTGCCGGTCGGGGACGATGGGGTCTACGCCGCCTCGGTCTACCCCCGCCACGTCACCCGCCAGCGGGTCATCGCCCTCGATCAGTATACCGGCGCAAATCTGCTCGATGTCCGCTTCGCCGATCTCGGTCCGGTCGGCCGGGCGATCCAGTATGGGATCGGCATCCACAAGGGCGAGCATTGGGGCCGCGCGAACCAGTTCGCCATGCTGGCCTTCTGCCTCGCCACGATCCTCCTGGCCGTCACCGCCGGGACGATGTGGTGGAAGCGGCGGCCGGCCGGCGGCCTCGGCGTACCGCCCTGGCCGCGGGACCGACGCGTTATCGCCACGGTGACGCTGCTTGTTGCGGGCCTCGGCGCCCTGTTCCCGCTGACCGGCCTCGCCATTCTGGGGATGATCGGCCTCGACCTGGCGGCGCAGCGCCTCCGACGACGGGTCCGGGCCTAAGACAGGGCGGGCGGGCTGGATGCCCGTGCTGCTCCCCCCGAGATCCATGGGCCGGCTTCCGGGCCTCCTCGGCATCGCGCTGATCGCGCTCGCGCTCTGGGTCCAGGCGCTGGCGCCGGTCGGGGCGCTGCGGATGATGCTAAGCGCTCCCAAAGACCTGCCCATCGGCATCCTGTGCGGGCACGGGCCGGATGGCGATGGGGCGACCGCCTCGGTCGAACAACAGGATCCGCAGGCGCGGGCGTGTGACCTGTGCCAGCTGTGTCGTGCCGGATTGGCACCACCTCCCGTCCCGACCGGACCGACCCTCGCCCGCAGGCTGCGCTGGCGCGCGGTGGTTTGGCCGTTCCCGCCGCCCGTCCATAGCCAGCCTTCATCCCGATGGTCCGTCCGTCCCCGCGCGCCACCTACCGCCGCCTGATCGCTCCTGTCCGCACCGGATGGCTGTCCGCCGTCCGCCACTTTCGATCAGACGAGACCACGCGATGTCCCTGAACCCAGCCGCCTTGCGCCGCGGCACCCTCGCCCTGTTGCTTGCCGGCAGCCCGATCTTCGCGATCGCTGAGACCTCCGTGACGCTGGAGGAACTCTCCGTGGAGGGCGAGGCGCAGCCTGCCAATGGCCGGGTCAGCCCGGGCGCCTTCGGCGTGGCCGCACCGCCGGGCTCGGCACCCGTCGTCATCGAGCACCCGGTCGGCGAAGTCGTCACCGGCATCGGCCGCGCCAACACCATCGCGGACCGGCCCGCGACCAGCATCGGTTCGGTGCTGGTCAACAGCCCCGGCGTTACCGTGCGCCAGGGCAATGGCGGTCGCGACGTAGTCATCTCGATCCGCGGCAACAACGCCCGCTCCACCGGCGTGATCAAGAACACCATCGTGCTGGAGGACGGGTTCGTCCTGACCCAGCCGGACGGCGCCTCGCGCTTCGATCTGACCGATCCCCGGGCCTACAGCCGCATCGACGTGTTCCGCGGTCCGCAATCGCCACTGTTCGGCAACTACGCCACTGGCGGTGCGATCGCGTTCCGGACACGGACCGGCCGGGAGATCGACGGCTACGAGATCGGCACCGATGCCGGCAGCTTCGGCTATCTCAGCCATCACTTCACGGTCGGCGGCGTCAGCGGCCCGGTCGAGATCAGCCTGTTCGCCAGCGACGTCCGGGCCAACGGCTATCAGGACCATTCGGCCTACGACACGCAGACCATCAACCTTCTCGCGAGCTACACCCCGACGCCGGACAATCGCTTCACCCTCAAGGTGATCAACAACACGCTCGACACCAATCTCGCGGCCCGGTCCTCATTGGCGCAGTACCGCATCAACCCGTATCAGCGTGGCTGCGCCGCGGCGGCCATTGCGGCGCCCGGCTGCACGACGTTCGCCCTGTTCCGCAACGGTGCCTTCGGCGCCACGGTGCCGGTCACCGCCGACGAGGGCGGCTTCGGGCGCAACGACCGCCGCACCGTCGTGGCGGCGCGCTGGGAACATGATCTCGACGCCTTCACCACGTGGCGGACGCAAGTCGGCTTCGACGAGCGAAACTTCAACCAGCCGTTCTACGTGAATGCCTTCCTGGGGTCGTTCCCATCGTGGAACGTCATGAGCGACCTCACACGGCGCGGCGACCTGTTCGGCCTGCCGGCGGTCGGCTACGTGGCGCTTGCCTACAACGCGATCGACAACCACACCGCGACCTACAACCGGGCGCCCTATGGCGGCCCACGGCTCGGGGCGCTGATCGGCGATCAGGCGGCGGTGCAGTCGAATCTCGGCGGGCGCGCGCGGCTCGAACTCGCCCTGTCGGACCGCTGGACCGGCGTGCTCGGACTGAGCGCCGAGAGCACCGCCATCACAGGCCGCAACCTCGCCTTCGGCTACTCGGCGAGCGGCACGACCCGGACCGTCGCGGATGCCGACCGATCGTTCCTCAACGTCGCCCCCGAACTCGCCCTGGTCTACCGGCCGGACGAGGCCTGGGCGTTCCGTGGCCGGGTCGCCACGGGATACGCCACACCCGCCGCCTCCAACCTGTTCGTCACGGCGGCCGGGTTGCCGGGCAACAACACCCAGCTCCAGACCCAGGAGAATCTGGGCTTCGATCTCGGTGCGGATTGGAGCCCGGTCGAGGCTCTGCGCCTCAGCGTGACCGGGTTCTACGAGTTTTTCCGCAACGAGCTGGTCTCGCAATCGCCCGGGGCGGGCCTGCAGACCTACACGTTCAATGCTCCGGCCTCCGAGCATCGCGGGATCGAGGTCGGCGCCGATTGGGCCTTCGCGCCCGGCTGGCGCGGGACGCTGGCCTACGGCTTCGACGACCAGATCTACACGCGTTACACCGAGCAACTCAGTGCCGGCAGCCTGACGCGGCGGTTCGACCGGGCGGGCAACCAGATCCCCGGCGTGCCGGCCCATCAGCTCCTGGCGCGCATCGGCTACGATGTGCCGGCCGGTCCGCTCGCGGGCCTGGGCGCCTTCGTGGAGACCGTGGTCCAGGGCGATTTCTACCTCGACAACGCCAACCTGCTGAAGGCACCGGGATACGCCGTCGTCAACGCCAATCTGCACTACGCGACCGAGTTGAGCGGCGTATACGCCAAAAGGTTGAGCTTCTATCTCGAAGTTCGCAATCTATTCGATACGATTTACGTCGCATCAGCACAAAATATTTCCAACTCGATCAGCGGAACGACCGGTATTCAGAACAATGCAGCCGTTCTGGCGAGCACGACGGGATCGGTGTTCGCGGGTGCGCCACGCAACATCGTCGGCGGGATGCGGCTGTCATTCTAGAAACCGCGTTCCGGCTGCCGCGTGGTCTTACGGCTGAGCTCGGATTACGCTACGGGCTGGCTAATCGATCATGTCGCGTGCGTGCCGCTCGGCCCATCCGGCCGGTCGATGGAGTTCGAGGATCGGATGAGGCGGCGAACCGTGATCGCTGGGTTGCCTTGGCTCCTGTCGAGCCCGCCCCTCGCGGCCTGGGCCGACGTGTCGAGGCGCGTGGTGGCACTCTGGCCGTTCCCCGAGGGTGACGCCGAGGGCCAGGCATTGTCGGCGGCGTTCGATGCGGCGCTTCGCGATCATGGACAGAACGATCTCGAACTCGACCATCGCTGGAAAGGCGCCGATCGCGAAGATGTACGTGCGCTCGCCGCCGAAGTTGTGCGGTCCGAACCGCGTGTGATCGTCACGTATCTCAACGGACAGTTGCGCGCGGTCGCCGGGCTGACCCGAAGGATCCCGATCGTTTTCGTCGGAGCGGCCGATCCGGTCGGCTTTGGCTTGATCGCAAGCCTGAAGCGCCCGGGGGGAAACATCACGGGCTTCACCCTGTACGAGTCCTCGCTGGGCGGGAAGTGGCTCGCCGTCCTCCGGGAAGCCGTGCCGACGACCCGGCGGGCCACTCTGCTGCTCAACCCCAGCGCAACGATGCGCAGCGGCTATCTCTACGCGAACGCATTCAAGAACGCCGCAACCGCCCTCGCGATCGAACACAGCATCGTCGTCGCCGAGAAGGCCGAGGATATCGAGCCGGTCATCGCGGATCTCGCCCAACACGGACAGGCGGGGCTCATCGTGGCACCGGGCGCTTTCAGCGAGGCCAACGGGGATCACCTCGTCGCGCTGACCACCCGACACCGGATCCCGACCGTGTTCGCCATCCGCCGCTTCGCCCATCGCGGGGGTATGATGTCCTACGGGCCTGATCCGGCCGAGGTGGTCCGTCGGGCGGCCCTGTACGTCGATCGCATCCTCTACGGCGACAATCCCGGGGCCCTCCCCGTCCAGACGCCGACCAAGTTCGATCTCGTCGTGCATCTGACGACCGCGCGCGCCCACGGTTTCGAAATCCCCTCTGCGCTGCTCACGCAGGCGGACGAGGATGTGGAATGACGGGTCCCGACGCACCTCACGGTGCCCGACCGAGACGGTTCGGTCTGCCGTTGTCGGCGAAATTCGCGGTCGCCTTCGTGGGCTTGGTAACGCTGGTGCTGCTGATCAACGGCGCGGTCGACCTGACGCTGAACTTCCACGACGCGAAGGACAACGCGATCGCGGTGCAGCGCGAGAAGGCGCACGCGGCCGCGGAGCGCGTCGACGCCTTCGTGTCCGAGATCGAGAATCAGATCGGCTGGACGACCCGGGCCGAATGGCGCCGCCTGTCGCCGGACCAGCAACGCTATGACTTCATCCGCCTGATGCGTCAGGCACCCGCCATCACCGAGGCCGCCTATCTCGACCAGAACGGGAAAGATCAGCTGCGGGTCTCGCGCCTTGAACCGGACGTGATCGCGAGCGGGAGGGATTTCTCGACCTCACCGCGCTTCACGGAGGCGCTCAAGGACAAGACATGGTTCGGACCGGTCTACTTCCGCCGGGGCTCCGAACCCTACATGACGGTCGCGGTCGCGCATGCCGGGCGTGAACCCGGGGTGACGGTCGCGGAAGTCAATCTGAAGCTGATCTGGGATGTTGTCGGCACCGTCCACAACGGTGAGGGCGGCTACGCCTTCGTCACGACGTCGACCGGACGGCTGATCGCCCACCCGGATCTCAGCCTCGTGCTGCGCGACACCAACCTGTCCGATCTGCCGGCCGTCGCCGACGCCCTGTCCGGAAAGGGCGGCGCGCGCGACGACGGGCTCGCCAAGTGGCTCGACGGCAGCCTCGTTCTGGCGGCGCACGCCCCCGTGGCCCGGCTCGGCTGGATCGTGTTCGTACAGCTGCCGTTGCGCGAGGCGATGGAGCCGCTCGTCGAGTCGGTGATCCAGACCTTGTCGCTGATGGGCCTCGGCGTGCTGATGGCGACGGTGGCCGGCACCTTCCTGGCCCGGCGCATGGTGGTGCCGATCCGCCAGCTCGAGGACGGGGCGGAGCGGTTCGGCGCCGGGGATCTGTCGGAGCGCATCGTGATCCGCACCGGCGACGAGATCGAGACCCTGGCGCACCGGTTCAACGCGATGGCGAGCCGGATCCAGGAATCCTACGAGACCCTGGAGGCCAAAGTCGAGGAACGGACCCGCGATCTCAACGCGTCGCTCGACGACCTTCAGAAGGCCCAGAGCCGCCTGGTCCAGTCCGAGAAGCTCGCCTCGCTGGGTCAGCTGACGGCCGGCATCGCGCACGAGATCAAGAACCCCCTGAACTTCGTGAACAACTTCGCGTCGCTCTCGCAGGAGCTTGTGGACGAGCTGAACGCGATGCTTCAGGCGATCGACCTCGACCCGAAGATCCGCGCGGAGGCCGACGAGATCGCCGAGCTTCTGACGAACAACCTCGACAAGGTCGTCCAGCACGGGAAGCGGGCGGACTCGATCGTCAAGAACATGCTGCTGCACTCGCGCACCGGATCCGGCGAGCACCGCCCCGTGGACATCAACGCCCTCGTCGAGGAAAGCTTGAACCTCGCCTATCACGGCGCCCGCGCCGCCAAGCCGAGCTTCAATGTGACCCTGGTGCGCGACTTCGACCCGGCGGCCGGACTGGTCGACATCTACCCGCAGGAAATCACGCGTGTGCTCCTGAACCTGATGTCGAACGGGTTCTATGCCACCGAGAAGCGGACCGACGGGGCCGAGCCCGGCTACGCGCCGACTCTGGCGATCTCAACGCGCGTCCACGGCGATACGGTCGAAATCCGCGTCCGGGATAACGGGACGGGGATCCCCGAGGGCGTCAAGGCCAAGATGTTCGACCCGTTCTTCACCACGAAGCCGGCCGGTGAGGGTACGGGGCTGGGCCTGTCGCTCAGCCACGACATCGTGGCGAAGCAGCATGGCGGGACGCTCGACGTCGCCACCGAGCCCGGTCAGTTTACCCAATTCACGATCACGCTGCCGCGCGGCGGCGCAACGACCGTGGCCGCCGGTGCGGGCGTGCCGGCGCGCGAGCCCGAGAGCCACCCATGAACGTCCTGATCCTCGTCGTCGACGACGAACCCGATGTCACCGAACTGTTCCGGCAGCAGTTCCGCCGCGAGTTGCGCGCCGGCCGCTTCGAGATGGCCTTCGCGCATTCGGCTGCCGAGGCCCTGGAGCGGGTGCAGACGACGAACGGGCCGAACCTGCTCCTGATGTTCTCGGACATCAACATGCCCGGGATGACAGGGCTCGAACTGCTGCCGCTGGTGCGTACGGCGCAACCCGATGTGCCGGTGATCATGATCACCGCCTATGGCGACGCCGAGACGCGGGAACGGGCCGAGGCCGCCGGGGCGGTCGGGCTGATCACCAAACCGATCGATTTCACTGTGCTCAAGGCGGAGATCGAACGGCGGCTCGCCCTGCGCGCGGGGACGGCATGACCGAAGGTTTGCCCAGCGCCAAGATCCTGGTCGTCGACGACGAACCCGACCTCGAAACGCTGATCACCCAGAAATTCCGTCGCCAGATCCGGCAGGGCGCAGTCACGTTCCTGTTCGCGCATGACGGACAGGAGGCGCTGGACAGTCTCGCCGCGCATCACGACGTCGACATGGTGGTGTCCGACATCAACATGCCACGCATGGATGGGCTGACGCTGCTCACCAAGCTGCAGGACTTCGCCGAGCAGCCATCGACCATCATCGTGTCGGCCTACGGGGACATGGCCAACATCCGCACCGCGATGAACCGCGGCGCCTTCGATTTCCTGACCAAGCCGATCGACTTCGTCGACTTGGAGACGACGATCGAGCGGACCCTCCGGCATGTCGCGGCGCTGCGCGAGGTTCGACGGCGGAAATCCCTGGCCGAACGGGCGCATGCCTCGCTGGCGCGCTACTTCTCGCCAAACCTCGCGGAACGGCTCGCCGGAGATCCCTCGGGCCTGGAACTCGGTGGCCATCGCCGCGACGTGGCTTCCCTATTCACCGACATCGCCGGCTTCACCAGCCTCGTCGAAAGCCTCGACCCAACGCTGCTGGCAGAGATCCTGAACGGCTATCTGGCCGAGATGACCGACGTCGTGTTCGCCCATGAGGGAACAGTAGCCAAGATCGTCGGCGACGCGCTCCACGTCCTGTTCAACGCGCCCGGCGACCAGCCGGACCACGCAGCCCGGGCGGTGGCCTGTGCCGTTGACCTCGATCAGGCGGCCGAAGGTTTCCGCGCCCGCTGGTACGAGCGCGGCATCGCGTTCGGGATGACACGGATCGGCGTTCATGCCGGGCCGGCCATCGTGGGCAATTTCGGCGGCGGCCGCTATTTCGACTACACGGCCTATGGGGACACCATCAACACGTCAGCGCGGTTGGAGAACGCCAACAAGGCGTTCGGTACGCGGATCTGCGTCAGCGAGACGGCGGTGGCCCGTTCCGGGGCCTTCCGCGGCCGGCCGCTGGGCGATCTGCTGCTGCGCGGCAAGCAGGAGGCTTTGCGCGCCTTCGAGCCCCTGACTGAGGCCGGTTATGACGATACGGCCTTGAACCAGTACCGAGACGCCTTCGCCAAGCTGGAAGCCGGTGACGTGGGTGCTCTGGCGGCCTTCGCCGCCCTGGTCGGACTGCGTCCCGACGACGGCGTGGCCGCCTTTCACCTGAAGCGCCTCCTCAATGGAGCGAATGGCACACGGATCGAGGTCCGCTGAGGGAGCACCTGTCTCGGCCTTCCGCTCTCGAAGGCTGCGTCGTCGCTCGCAGTGCCAATCGGCGTGGCGAGGCACTCGATCGGGGTGATGCGCGGCGGACCTGCGCATCACCCGTAGCATAGGCGATCAATGCTTGCCGGTGATCTTGTCGGCGAGGGACTTGGCGCCGTCCTTGACGTCGCCGGCGGTCTTCTGCGCCTCGCCCTTCAGCTCCTGCACCTTGCCCTCGGCCACCAGCTTGTCGTTGCCGGTCACT
>NZ_JALNUM010000139.1:0-15059 GCF_026540795.1 Methylobacterium sp. GC_Met_2 | reverse complement strand
TGAAGGATTGCGCCAGTGCGGCATCCCCCGCGAAGGCGAGCGTGCCGCCCGCGCCGTCCCGGTCCAGGGGCGCCTTGCCGTAGATCGTGCGGCGCAGTGCCATCGTATCACCCGTGAAGGCAAGGTCGGGCGCCTCCACGACGCCGCGGCTCACGTGGATCTCGCCATCGCGCACAGCCGCGACGAAGTCCTCGCCGGGAAAGTGGAAGGCGACCGACACCGGCAACGCCACGGCCGACGCGCGCTCGACCAGGGCCTGGAGCGACATCATCGCGGAGGCGGCCGACATGAACAGGCTCGGATCATGCCGGGGCGAGCGCGCGGCCCAGCGGCCCATGGCGCGCATCAGCGGTGCGGCCTCGTGGCCCCACGCGGTCAGATCGTAGACCTGCACGTTGGCCGGGGACGGCAGGCGGTAATGTCGGACGATGCCCACGGCCTCCAGGCTGTCCAGACGCTGCGTCAGGACGTTGGCACTGATGCCCGGGAGGTTCATCCGGATCTCGCCGAAGCGCCGGGGGCCGAAGACCAGCTCGCGCATGATCAGCAGCGACCAGCGCTCGCCGATGAACTCCAGGGCCAGCGCGGTACCGCAGGCATCGTCGTAACGACGCCCGCGCGGCCTGGATTCCGCGGTAGTTATTTTTTCTGACTGCATGGTTGCTTTCTATAACCGCTCCTGGCAGCCTGAGCAAAACGGGGCCGGGCGGCGTGCCGCGAAGCGGCCGACGCGCCGAGTGTCACGGAGGAGCGCCCGATGCCACCTGCCGAGGGGACGCCCATCTGGTTCGAGCTGAACGCCAGCGACCAGGACGCCGCGCAGGCTTTCTACGCGGCGGTTGCCGGCTGGCAGGTCCTGCCGTCTCCGATGCCCGAGCATGGCGGCTACCGGATCGCACACGCCGACGGGACGCCCGTGGCCGGGATCCGGCGGTCGATGCCCGAGGCGCCCGGCCTTTCCGGCTGGGCGGTCTACCTCGCGACCCGCGACGTCGATGCCCTGGCTTCCCGCGTCGTCGAGCTCGACGGCCGGATCCTGTTCGGACCGATCGACATCCCCCATGGCGGTCGCTTCGCGATGGTGTGCGATCCGCAGGGCGTGGTCTTCGCCGTGATGAACGCGGCGCGACCCGGCGAGAGCCGCGCCTTCGGACCCGTCCCGCTCGGGACGGAGCGGACCCTGGGGCAGGGTGTGTGGATCGAGCTGGCGACGCCGGATCCGGAGGCGGCCCTGGCGTTCTACGGAACGCTGTTCGGCTGGGAGGAGCTCGGGGCCATGCCGATGGGCGCGATGGGCGCGTACACCTTCATCGGCCGGGGCGATCTTCGACCCGGCGCGGTGATGTCGAGCGCGGCCACCGGCGCGCCGGCGCGGTGGAACTGGTACGTCCACGTGGCCGACATCGACGCCGCGGTCGCGACGGTCCGGGCCCGCGGCGGCACGGTGCTGCAGGGCCCCGATCCCATCCCCGGCGGCAGCTACTCGGCCAACATCGCCGATCCGGCGGGCAACCGGATCGGCCTCGCCGGTCCGCGTCAGGCGGCGTGACGGGAGATCGGTGATGACAGGCGACAAACTGACGACCTGCCTGTGGTTCGACCACGGCGAGGCCCGCAGGGCCGCGGACTTCTATGCCGCCACCTTCCCGGACAGCCATGTCGGCGCGCCCATGAGCGCCCCGTCGGATTTCCCCGGCGGATCCGCGGGCGCGGAGTTGACGGTCGCGTTCACCGTCCTCGGCCGGCCGTTCGTCGGCCTGAACGGCGGCCCCGCCTTCAAGGCCAATCAGGCGGTCAGCTTCATGGTGCTGACGGAGGATCAGGCGGAGACCGACCGCTACTGGGACGCCCTCGTGGGCGGCGGCGGGGCGGAGAGCCAGTGCGGCTGGTGCACCGACCGCTGGGGCTTCTCCTGGCAGATCACGCCGCGCGCGCTGCTGCGCGCCAACAGTCATCCCGACAGGGCCGCGGCCCGGCGCGCGTTCGCGGCGATGATGACCATGCGCAGGATCGACATCGCGCGGATCGAGGCTGCCGTCCGGGGGGAATCCGCCGATGCGTAAGATCACCGGCTCCCTCTTCCAGTCGCTCGACGGCGTGATCCAGGCACCGGGTGGTCCGGAAGAGGATCAGACCGGATTCACGCAGGGCGGCTGGACGGTCCCGTATTTCGACGCCTCGCTCGCCGGACCGATGGGCAAGCTGCTCGGGGGCACGTACGAATTGCTGCTCGGCCGGCGCACCTACGAGATCTTCGCAGCCTACTGGCCGCATAACGGCGATCAGCCGATCGGGGCGACCTTCAATGCCGTGCGCAAGCATGTCGTGACGTCGTCCGACCGGGCGCTCGGCTGGGCCAACAGCCAGCGTCTCGTCGGGAACCCCGTCGCGGCGGTCACCCGCCTCAAGGAGAGCGATGGCTCCGACCTCCTCATCCAGGGGAGCAGCACGCTCTATCGGGCGCTGCTCCCGGCGGGTCTCGTCGACCGGATCGTCCTGATCACGTTCCCGGTGATGCTCGGCCGTGGCAAGCGCTGGTACGCGGACGATCCGTCGGCCGCCCGAACCTGGACGCTGGTCGAGCAGGCGCACGCGTCGAAGGGCGTCCACGTCGCGACCTTCGCGCGGGACGGCGCGGTCCAGACCGGCAGCTTCGCCACGAAGCCGCCGAGCCCGGACGAGCGCGCGCTCCGCCAGCGCCAAGCGGCCGGCGACGGGTAGACAATCGGCACCCGAGGCGACATCCGGCCCGGCGTTCCGCCGCCAGGTTCCGGCGTACCCGCCCTGCGAGGGCCGTCGTTCCGACCGCCAGGCGGATCAGGCGATGCCCGCTATGGCGATCGCGAGGTTCTCGGGGCCGCGGAGGGACGCGCCTGGCCGGTACGGCGGCGGGTCGTCGAGGAGCCGCGGCGCGACGAGGCGCCGACAGAGCGCGACGAGGGCGATCTCGGCCTCGATCCGCGCGAGCGGCGCCCCCACGCAGTAATGGAGGCCCCCGCCGAACCCGAAATGCTGGTTGTCCGGCCGGTCCGGATCGAACCGGTCGGGATGCGCGAACCGCGCCGGGTCGCGGTTTCCGGCGGCGAAGAGCAGGACCACCGTCGATCCGGCCGGGATCGTCGTGCCCGCGACCTCGATGGCGCCGAGCGCCTTGCGGGTGCGGAAATGGACGGGGGGCTCGTAGCGCAGCATCTCCTCGATCACGCGGGGCGCCCGCTCGGGGTCGGCCTTCAGCTTCTCGAGCTCCTCCGGATGCCGGAGCAGGGTGAGCATGCCGTTGGTGATGAGGTTCACCGTCGTCTCATGGCCCGCGACAAGGAGCAGGATCGCCGTGGAGATCAGGTCGATATCGCCCATGGCCGGGTTCTTCCGGTTGCCGCGGGCGGCGAGGCCGCTCAGCATGTCGTCGGCCGGATGGCGGCGCTTCGCGCGGATCAGCCGGCGCATGTAGCCGGAGATCGCGTCGAAGGTCGCGGTGATCTCCCGCCGCCCCGCCTCGTCGTGGCGGGCGTCCGGCTCCAGCGCCGTCGCGAGGCGGATCGCCCAGGCGTGGAACTGCGCCTCGTCGGCCTCGGGCACGCCCAGAAGCTCGCAGATGACCGCCACCGGCAGCGGATAGGACAGGTCGTCCACGAGGCACACCGTGTCGCGGCCCCGGCACTTGTCGATCAGGGCATCGACCAGCGCCGCGACCTTGGCGTGGGAGTCCCGCACCCGGGCGATGGTGAATTCCTTCATCACGAACCCGCGCAGGGTGTCGTGGTCGGGCGGATCGCGGAAGATCAGCGGACGGTGTGCGTTGACCACCCGGTTCCGGATCGGGTTGAGGATCCAGTCCTTCAGGGGGTTGCCCGTTCTGGGCCGCCGCGAGGGCGGCAGGTCCTCCGAGCTCAGCCGGGGATCGAAGATCAGGCTCCGGAGCGCGGCATGGGTGCTGACGACGTAGCTCCCGTCCGCCTGCCGCGACACGGGCGTCTCGCGCAGGCGTGCGTAGAGGGGGTAGGGGTTCGCCCGGTTCCTCGGATCGAGGACCTGCGCGAACAGCGTCTCGTCAGGCATGGGCCGTCTCCGGGGTCGCCGCGGCTCGGTCGGCGGATCGCCGCGGGCCGGCGAAGCCGGGCTCCCGCGCCTCGATCTGCGGCTGATCGGTGGCGCCGAGGATGGGCGGGAAGGCCGCCCCGGCGGCCACGGCGTCGGCATAGGCGGGCAGCCAGCGCGCCTGATCGAAGGAGAGGGCCGCGACCGTGCGCCCGGCCCGGCCGTAGACGGCGAGGAACCGGCCCGAGGCCCGCGATCCCTGGACGACCGCCAGGGCATCCGCCTCCGCGGTCAGGCCGGCGAGCTTGATGTTGAGGCCGAACTGGCTCGACCAGAAGGACGGCAGGTGCGCGTAGGGGACTTGGGCCCCCGCCGGAGCGCACATGTTCGCCGCCGCATGGCGGGCCTGATCCACCGCGTTGCCCCAGTGCTCGATGCTGCCCAGGCGACCGCCGGTGAGCGGGTTCGGCCAGCGCGCCACATCGCCGGCGGCGTAGATGTCGGGATCGGGCACCCCCGCCGTGGCCATGGCGCGGCAGGCCGCATCGCAGGTCAGGCCGCCCGCATCGGCGACGAGGCCGGCCGCGGCGAGCCAGACCGTATCCCGCGTCGCGCCGAGGGCGACGATGACGAGATCCGCCGCGATGACCGCGCCGCCCGGCAGGTGGGCGTGCCGCACCTGTCCCGCCTCGCCCGAGAGGGCCTCCACCTTGGTGTTCGGGCGGAGATCCACACCGGACGCCCGCATCCGTTCGGCCAGCGTCGCCCCGATCACGGTGCCGAGCAGACGGGCGAGCGGCGTCGGGTTGGGATCGACGAGGGTCACCGCCAGGCCGAGGTCGCGGCAGCAGGAGGCCGCCTCGCAGCCGATCAGGCCGGCGCCGACGATCAGGACCCGGCTCGGCCGACGCGCGAGCGCGCTCCGCAGGGCGCGGGCATCCTCCAGGGTCCGGATCGTGAAAATTCCCGCGAGTCCGGCGCCCGCTCCGGGCCATGGCCGCGCCCGGGCGCCGGTGGCGATCAGGAGTTTTTCGTAAGGCTGCGCCGCGCCGTCGGCGAGGCGCAGCACCCGGCGCTCCCGATCGAGGGCGATCGCCGGCTGGCCGAGCCGCCACTGCGCCCGCAGACGGGTCAGCCGCGGAAGCGCGGTCGCCTCGGGGGGAAGTTCGCCCGCGAGGACGTGCTTGGACAGGGGCGGCCGGTCGTAGGGCTGGTGCGGCTCGTCACCGACCAGGGTCAGGGGCCCGTCATAGCCGCCGTCCCGCAGCGCCTCGGCCCCGCGCAGCCCGGCCAGGGAGGCGCCCACCACGACGATGCCCGGTCGCTGCCCGTCCATCACGGTTCGTCATCCTCGGCGAGCCCGGCGGGCTCGACCGCGATCGCCCGGACCGGGCAGGCCTGCTGCGCCCGCTCGATCTGCGACCGCTTCGCCTCCGGCGGCGCCGGATCGTAGAACAGAATCTCGTGACCGCGCACCTCGAAATATTCCGGGGCGGCGTAGCAGCATTGGGCGTAGCCCTGGCACCGGTTGAGATCGACGACGACACGCATTCACGCCCTCCGTAGAGATGTGCGGCTGTATTCAGGCGCTCAAGACGGCCAGAGTGTAGCGCCTCGCGGGCGTGGGGGTAACCGAGTCCGGCCGTCGCGGAAGGCATTGGCGCAGCCGACGTGGCGCGGCGGATCGCGCGGGGAGGGTCCGGGCACCTCAGAAGAAGCACCGGATCGCCTCCGCGATGACATCGCCGTTCGTTTCGAGTGCGAAATGCCCCGCATCGAGGAACGTGACGCGCGCTTCCGGAATGTCGCGTCGGAAGGCCTCGGCTCCCGGCGGGATGAAGAACGGGTCGTTGCGGCCCCAGATGGCGAGGAGCTTCGGGCGTCGCGCACGGAAATAGGCCTGGATCAGCGGGTAACGCGCGAGATTGCGCGTGTAGTCGAGCTTGAGCGCGACCTGACGGTCCGCATTGCCCGGCCGCGCCAGGATGGCGGCGTCGAGCGTGTAGGCCTCGGGTTCGATGCGGGACGGATCGGGCACGCCGTGGGTATAGGCAGCCTTGACGCCGTCGAAGGTCATGCGGGCGCGGATCGCCGCGTTCACCGCCGCGTTCGCAGCTTCGTTCGGATTGGCCCAATAGGCCCGCAGCGGCGCCCAGGCCGCTTCGCCAAGCCCGTCCAGATAGGCGTTGCCGTTCTGGGATACGATGCCGGCAACGCGGTCGGGATGGGCGAGGGCGAGATCCCAGCCGACCGGCGCTCCGTAGTCGAAGGTGTAGAGGATGTAGCGGTCGAGGCCGAGCGCATCGACGAAGGCTTCGATCGTGCGCGACAGCGATGCGAAGTCGTAGATGTAGGCGCGTTCGTCCGGCACCTCCGTGAAACCGAAGGACGGCAGATCGGGCGCGATCAGCCGAAACCGGTCGGCGAGCTTCGGCATGAGGTGGCGGAAGTAGAAGGAGGAATTGGCGAAGCCATGCAGCAGCAGGAACGCGGGGGCGTCCAGGCGGCCGGCCTCGCGGTAGAAGACGTTCACGCCGTCGGCCCGGATCATGCCGTGGCGGACCTCATCGGCGGCCGAGGGCCGGCGCCGGGTCTCGGCGGCGCCCGCCGCACCCAATCCCGCCGTCAGGATACCGCCAGCGAGCACATGCCGCCGCGTCGCCTGGGCAAGGTGCGTCGCCTGGGCAAGGTGCGTCGCCTGGGCAAGGTGCGTCGCCTGGGCAAGGCGGGGCGCGGGCGCGTCGGATCCGTGCGCGTGTCGCATCATGGCGCGTCTCATCCCTGCGGAACCGGGAACGTCAGGCTCGGCCGTCGCGCCGGCAGGCGAGGCGGAACGACCAAGCCGCGGCCCGGAAGCGCAGAACCGACGGCGGCGCCAGGGTGCATCACTTCGCCGGCGATCAGAACCCGGCGGGTTCGGAATTCATCCTTCCACGGCTTGAAACAATCGATCGACGCGACGACGACGCGACCGGCCGTCTGCGAGGCGTCAACAGCACCGCCCGACGTTTGACGAACGCCGCTGTCCTCGAAGCGCGTCGCTCGCAGCCGCGGGACGAACGGGTCCGCTCGTGCCAGATCGCACCGCGATCGCGCACCGCCCGGTCGGGTCGATCGCGGCGAGCAGGCGCCCCCAGGGATCGCCTCCAGATCGGCGCACGTCCGCGCTCAGCGAGCCGTGGTGTGCGCAACCTCACCAACCGGAGCCACGAGCGACCTTGACCGTATACATGACGATCATCATTTTAATAAGACATGATGATCGTCATGTATCACAAGCGGGATCTTCGACCATGCGTGACACGTCAGCCGTCCTGATCACCGGTGCGTCCTCCGGCATCGGTGCCACCTATGCCGACCGGTTTGCCCGCCGCGGCCACGACCTCGTCCTGGTCGCCCGGGACGCCGCGCGTCTCGCGACGCTGGCCGAACGGCTCCGGTCCGAGACGGGCGTCGCCGTCGACCTGCTCCCCGCCGATCTCACGGCCGAGGCCGACCTCGTGCGGATCGAGGCGCGGCTCCGGGACGACGCGCGGATCGGCGTGCTGGTGAACAATGCCGGCGCGGCCGGGCACGGGGGCTTCCTCGATCAGGATCCTGCGGCGGCGGCAGCGCTCATCGCGCTCAACGTCACCGCGCCGACCCGCCTCGCCAGTGCCGTCGCGCCGCGCTTCGCGCAGGCGGGGTCGGGGGTGATCGTGAATATCGGTTCCGTCGTCGGCCTCGCCCCCGAGTTCGGCATGGCCGTGTACGGGGCGACCAAATCCTACATGCTGTTCCTGAGCCAGGGCCTGCAACGCGAGCTTGGTCCGAAGGGTGTCTATGTTCAGGCCGTCCTGCCGGCGGCGACCCGGACCGAGATCTGGGAGCGCTCCGGGCGGGACGTGAACACGCTTCAAGGCGTGATGGAGGTCGGCGAGCTCGTCGATGCGGCGCTCCAAGGCTTCGACCGCCGCGAGGAAGTGACGATCCCACCCCTGCCCGATGCCGGCCAATGGCAAGCGTTCGAGGCTGCGCGGATCGCGATGGTCCCGAACTTCGCGCAGTCCCACGCCGCGGAGCGTTATCGCGCCTCGCCCTGAGGCGGAATCGGGACCATCCAGGTCGCGTCATCCAGGTCGCGCCACGTTTCAGAATCTGCTTATCCGGCCCCCGGCCCGCCCGTCGATCCCATCTGGTGGACCGGCGGGCGGGCCGTCATCGGATGCGCAGGGTGGGGCCGCCGAACGGACCCGATGCCGATGCCCCTCGACACCGACCTCACCCCTGAGCCGATGCGTCGCCGCGTCGTGGAACGATCCGATCCCGCCGTCGTGGCGGTGGTCGGTCGGCGCCGCGATGGCCTCGCCTTCTGCGGGGCGATCTGCCCCCTCCGCCGCTGGTCGCCCTGCCCGGCATCGACCGCGTAATGGGCTGGGCCGGGCCTCCCGCACGGCCCTCGGTCGCCGCGACGACAACGCCGCCGGCGTTGCTCGGTGCGCTAAGCAGGTTTCGCAAAAGTGGTCACCGGTTTTGCGACAAAAACCTGCGCTATCACAAAGAGCTAAGCGGATGAAGCGTTGGCTTGCCAACGCAAATCTGCTGAGGGTAGGCCTACCGCGGGCGGACAGGCGGGGCCCGCCGCCCCGTCACTGTGCTGCCGACGCGGTGGCCGCTTCGAGCAACGCCTTCGCCAGCGCCTCGTCGTCGACGGCACGCGCCAGGACGACGGCCCCGACCAGTGTCGCCAGGGTCGCCAGGGTCTGCTGCGTGTGCCGCTCCTTGGCGGCCCGGGGCGTCAGGCCCGCCAGGGCGGCCGCCAAGTCCCGGACGCCGTCGGTGAACCGGGCCCGGACGGGGCTGCCGATCGGCTCCCGTGCGACGTCGTTCGCCAGGGCCGCGAGCGGACAGCCTTTGCCGGGCGTCTGGACGTGCCCGAGGGACAGGTAGTTCGCGAGGAGGTCATCCAGACCTCCGAGGCGCTCCTTCGAGCCCGCCCGCGCAGTGTCGAACGCCTCGGCCGCCAGGGCCTCCTTGTTGGCGAACTGGCCGTAGAACCCGCCATGGGTCAGGCCGGCGGCGGCCATGATGTCGGCGACGCCGACCCCGTGCAATCCGCGTTCGCGGAACAGGGCCGCCGCCACCTCGACCACCCGCTGCCGGTTCAGTCTGGCCTGTTCCTGGGAGACGCGGGGCATCGCCTGATCCTTCGAGATGACCTGATATATAGATGCGCGGCGTCATTTAACAGGAGGCCGCGCGGACCGCGCCGTCAGTGGGCAAGGCCAGCTGGCGCTCCCGCTGCGGCGGGGACCGCCCCCGGGCGCGGCGCCCGTCCCACCCGGAACCACAGGGCGTAGAGGGCGGGCAGGAACAGCAGCGTCAGGAGCGTCCCCACGCCGACGCCGCCGATCAGCACATAGGCCAGCGCGCCCCAGAACACCGAGTGGGTGAGCGGGATGAAGGCCAGCATCGCGGCGGCCGCCGTCAGGATCACCGGACGGGCCCGGCGCACCGTCGACTCGACGATGGCCTCGTAGTCCGACAGCCCCGCCGCGCGGTCGTGGTGGATCTGGTCCACGAGGATCAGCGTGTTGCGCATCAGGATGCCCGACAGCGCGATCAGCCCGAGGATCGCGTTGAAGCCGAACGGCTGGTGGAAGACGAGCAGCGTCGGGACCGCGCCGACGAGGCCCAGCGGCGCGGTCGCGAACACCATGAACATGGTGGTGAACGAGCGGACCTGCAGCATGATCACCGTCAGCGTCACGATCAGCATCAGCGGGAAGACTGCCACGAGCGCGTTCATCGCCTTGGCGCTCTCCTCCACCGCGCCGGCCGTATCGATCCGGTAGCCGGGCGGCAGCGTCGCCTTGATGGCGTCGAGCTCAGGGACGATCTGCGCGTGGACGTCCGGCGGCTGCTTGCCGTCGCGCACGTCCCCCTGGACGCGGATATAGGTCTCGCGGTTGTAGCGCTTGAGCACGGCGTCCTCGGTGCGGCTCTCCAGGTGGGCGACCTGCGAGACCGGGACCTGCCGCCCGTCATGCGTGGTCAGGGTGAGGTCGCCGATATCGCCCAGCGAGCGGCGCTCGGGGCCGGGGCTGCGCAGCAGCACGTCGACGGTGCGCAGGTTCTCGCGGACCTGCGTCGCCGGCGTGCCGTTGAGGTAACTCTGCAATTGCTGGCCGGCCTCCTTGGGCGTCAGGCCGATCAGGCGCAGCCGCTCCTGGTCGAGGGCGAGGTGCAGGGACGGCGTCTTGTCGCCCCAGTCGAGGTGGACGAGGCGCATGTTGGGGTTGGCCATCATGACGTCGCGGACCCGCTCGGCCAGGCCGTGGATCACCGCGGGGTCGGGTCCCACCACCCGGAAGGCGACGGGGAAGCGGATCGGCGGCCCGAACACGATCTGCAGCACGCGCACGCGCGCCTCGGGGAAGAGGCCATCGCTCACGAGCTTGCGCAGCTTGATCCGGAGCGCGTCGCGCGCAGCCGCGTCGGGGGTCTGGACCACGATCTGCGCGAAGGCGGGGTCGGGCAGCTCCGGGTCGAAGGACAGCACGAAGCGCGGCATGCCCTGGCCGATATAGCTCGTGATCTCGCGCGCCTCCGGCAGTTGCCGGACGGCCGCCTCGACCTTCCTGACGCTCGCCTCGGTCGCCGCGAAGGCCGAACCGGTCGGCAGCGTCACCTCGACGATGAGTTCGGGGCGCTCCGAGTTCGGGAAGAACTGCTTCTCGACCTTGCCCATGCCGACCACCGCCGCCGCGAACAGGGCCACGGTGATCCCGGCCGCCAGCCACTTGTGGTCGACCGAGGCGCGCACCACGCGGCGCAGGCGCTGGTAGTTCTTCGTGGCGTAGATCGCCGCGTGACCGCCCTCGACCGTCTTGATGTTCGGCAGGAGCTTGACTCCGAGGTAGGGCGTGAAGGTCACGGCCACGATCCACGAGATGATCAGCGAGAAGCCGACCACCCAGAAGATGTTGCCGGCATATTCGCCCGCCGTGGAGGCCGCGAACCCGACCGGCAGGAAGCCCGCGATGGTGACGAGGGTGCCGGTCAGCATCGGCGCCGCGGTGGCGCTCCAGGCATGGGTGGCCGCCTCGACGCGGTCGACGCCCTCTTCCATGCGCACCACCATCATCTCGATGGCGATGATCGCATCGTCCACGAGCAGGCCGAGCGAGATGATCAGGGCGCCCAGCGTGATCCGGTCGAAGTCGCGCCCGGTGACCATCATGACCACGAACACGGCCGCGAGCGTGATCGGGACCGCAAGCGCCACCACGATGCCGACCCGGAAGCCCAGAGCCACGAGGCTGACGACGATGACCACCGAGAGCGCGGTGAAGAACTTGACCATGAACTCGTGGATGGCGTCATCGATCACCTTCGCCTGGTCGGTGATCTTGGTGAAGGCGATGCCGGTGGGCAGTTCGTGGTGGATCGCCACCTCCTCGGCGTTGAGCGCTTCGCCCAGCGCCAGGCCGTTGAAGCCCGGCTTCATCACGAGGCCGAGCATCAGGGCCGGCTCGCCGTCGTTGCGGATCGCGAACACCTTCGGGTCCTCGTAGCCGCGCTTCACGTCGGCGATGTCGCCGAGCTTGAGGCTGCGCTCGCCCGCCGCCACCGGCAGGTTGCGGATCGCGTCGAGGCCGTCGATGGCGCCGTCGAGGCGCAGATAGACCCGCGGGCCGTCGGCCTCGACGAAGCCGGCCGGGGTCACGTCGTTCTGGTTGGCCAGGGCCGCCAGCAGCTGCTGCCCGGTGATGCCGAGCGTGGCGAGGCGCTGGTAGGAGATCTCGACGAAGATCTTCTGGGCCTGCTCGCCCAGGATGTTGATCTTCTCGACGCCGGCCACGCGCAGCAGGCGCTGGCGCAGATCCTCGGCGCGCAGCACGAGGTGGCGGTGTGGCAGGCCTTGCGCCTGGAGCGCGTAGAGCGCGAAGTAGACGTCCGAGAACTCGTCGTTGAACAGCGGGCCGAGCACGCCGCGGGGCAGGGTGGAGGCCTGGTCGGAGAGCTTCTTGCGGGCTTGGTAGAACTGCTCCTGGAGCTTGGCCGGCGGCATGCTGTCCTTGAAGTAGACCTTCATCAGCATGATGCCGGGCCGGACCGTGGTCTCGACCCGGTCGTAGTAGACGAGTTCCTGCAGGCGCTTCTCCAGCGGGTCGGCGACCTGCCGCTGGATCTCCGAGGTGGTCGCGCCGGGCCACGCGGCGGAGACCGCCATCGTCTTGACGGTGAAGGCCGGATCCTCGGCGCGGCCGAGCTTCTGGAAGGCGAAGAAGCCGGCGGCGGTCACCGCGATGATCAGGAAGAGCGTGACGGCCCGCTCCCGGACCGCCAGGGCGGAGAGGTTGAAACCGCTCATCGGACGACGCCCGTCAGGCTGGAGGGAGCCTGCCGCACCGCTTGGCCGGCCTTGAGCAGGTGGGCGCCGAGCGCCACGATCCGGTCGCCGGGGGCAAGGCCGGTGACGATTTCGGCCCCCTCCTCGGACATGCGGCCCAGGGAGACCGGCTGGGCGCTGACGGTCTGCGTCTCGGCATCGTATCGCCAGACCGCCGTGCCGTGCCCGACGTCGAACAGGGCCCCGAGCGGCACGTCGACCGACGCCGTGCGCCCGGCCTCCGCCGGCGTGAGCCGGAGCGTCACGGTCGCGCCGAGCGGCGCCGTCTCGCCGCCGCCCGACAGGATATACCGGGCCCGGTAGGTGCGCGTGGCCGGGTCGGCGGTGGCGGACAACTCGCGCAGCCGGGCCGGATAGGTGGTCTCGCCCTCGGCGTAGAGCGTCGCCGATGCTGCCCCCTTCGCGAGTTGCCGGCTCGCCTCGGGCAGGAACACCTCGGCCTCGCGGGCGCCGTCCCGGGCCAGCTTGACCACGGTCTGGCCGGCGGCCACCACCTGGCCGGGTTCGGTCGGCACCTCCATCACGACGCCGGCGGCATCGGCCTGGAGCTCGGAATAGCCGGCTTGGTTGGCGACCTGGCTCGCCTGCGCCTCGGCATTGGCGAACTGGGCGATGGCGGCGTCGGCCGCGGCCTTATTCTGGTCGTAGGTCTGCTTCGAGGTCCAGCCGTCGCCCACGAGCTTGCGGCTGCGCTCCTCGTCGGCTTTGGCCTTGATCATCTGTGCCCGAGCCGCCTCGACGGAGGCCCGCGCCGCGTTGAGCGCCAGGGTGAAGTCCGTCCGGTCGAGGCGCATCAGCGGCTGACCCAGGCGCACGTGGTCACCCGGATCGACGAGGCGCTCGAAGATCTTGCCGCCGACCCGGAAGCCGAGATTGCTCTCGGTGCGGGCCCGGATGACGCCGGTGTAGCGTGCGACGCCGGCAGTCGCCGGAGCGACCGCGACCGTCTGCACCAGCGGCGGCTCCGGCGGCACGGCGGTCTCGGCCGGCGAGCAGGCCGCGAGAGCCAATGCAGGAAGCCCGAGCACCCATCTCGCGAACATCGCTCGCCTCTTCGGTCAGCGCCTAAATATTATGATCATCATCTATATGACCGGGCCTGTCCGGTCAACGATCCCCCCCGACGGCTGTGCGGCGCCGCACGGAGGCGCGGTTTCCGGAGGACGGAAGCGGCCAGGCCCTGCCATTCTCCGGCGGTCGGACGTGGGGATTCGGGACGCCGGGCGGCGCGCTTCAGAGCGAAACCGGGCGATCAGCCCGCTGTGGTCGTCCGCGATGCGGTCGCAACCGTGCGCATCGCGGACGGATGGCTTGGGCGCCTTCGGCTGGCGGCGTGCGGGGCGGGCGTCCGACGCATGGTCCCGGCTGACGGGTGGCGCCTGGGTCGCGGGTCGGGAACCGCCTCCGGAACCGGAACTTGCCCTGACGAACCGACCTGCCGTCGGGCGAGGAGGCCGCCATGTCGAGCGACACCGAGAAGCATCATGCGTTGCTCAGCGCGCTGAAGGCGGCGCAGGGCCAGGGCGACGGCTCCTTCGAACGGGCCGTCACCGACGCCTTCGAGCACGTCTTCGAGCATTTGGACCGCCTGAACAACCATGTCTCGCTCGGCGGCCCCGCCGGCGACGACCGCCATCTGAAACCAGGCGAGTCACCGACCCTACGATAAACCGACCCGTGTGGTCGGTCGGGTCCGAAATCTGACAGCGGGCCTTGAATACCGGGTCCCTGCGGATGCGGCGGGTCTTCGAGCGCTGTCACCGCGCAGGTGGACCCCATTGGCCCAGACACGATCGAGTGGCTCGGCCACCGTCCGTGCGACCACGTCAGGAGCGGTCAGATCCCGCTCCTGACGGCAAGGCTTCGGGCGATTGTCGATCGGGTCGAGGTCGGAGCGGATGTCATCCGCATCGTCGGCGCAGAGGGAAGCCGGGAAACCGCCTTGGCCGACACGACTGTGCGCAGTGTCCGCACATCTGCGCGAAAGCGGCGCGTCCTGCGAGAGGGCAACCCAAACATCCGATAACGGCAATTTGTCTGTATTCACAACGGTCAAGACTATCCCTCCAGCTATCCCTAAACTCGCTTCCCTGATGGCTCTCCTTGAGGAGCTCTGAATCATGGCGAAGGTAAGCGCAGACCAATCGACTACATACGGTCGAAGCCCGGCACACGGATGCTGTACTTCCGCTATCAGTTCCCGATGGATGTCCCGGGCAAGGACCGCGAGTTCTCGCTTAGGACATCTGATCCCAAAGTTGCGCGCGAGCGAGCGGCACACCACCTTATCCAATGGGAAGGTGGGTTGAGGAAGTCCGAGCGCGGCAGAATGCCAATTCTGAGCGCCGCCCTACTTCAACTCTAGATTATGCTTACCTGCCGGGCGAACACGCACTAGACGACGGAACTCGGATCATTGCCGAAGAAGACTGCTACTAGATGTCGCAGCCGGGCCGCCCGATGCGGCACGCTTATAACCGCATTCGGCGGGTCGTAGATGATGAGGGCATGACGCTCGAAGAGTACGTCAATCGCGTCGGAACCGTCACACTCAACGAAGATGAGACTGATGGGGCGGATTGCCCCGGATGGCGCGGCGAGCCGATTGAGCTTCCCGCGGTTAGGT
>NZ_JALNUM010000138.1:0-15276 GCF_026540795.1 Methylobacterium sp. GC_Met_2 | reverse complement strand
TGGGCGACCTTCTGGATCGCGGCGACGATCCTGCGCCGATCGAACGGCTTGCCGAGCAGGATCCCACGATCGGGCATCTGCGATGCGTCCCAGGGCTGGGAGGACACCAACACCAGCTCGATTGGCGGCCAGCGGTCGCGGATGGTCAACGCGAGCTGCATGCCGACTGTCGAACCGCGCATGTCGAGGTCGGTGAACACCGTGCGGATGTCGGCGCGGGTTTCCAGGATCTGGATCGCCTCGACCACGCTGGTGGCCTCCACTGCTTCGCAGCCGGCATCCTCCACGAACTCGACCAATGCGAACATCAAGATGGGGTCGTCTTCAACGACCAGCACATAGGGCGGCAACGGGGCCTTGGATTGCGCCATCGAAATCAGTGGACCTGGACCTGGACTTCCGCGAGCGGGGCGCGGAACTCGGCCTGCAAACCCACAGGGTCGTAACGGAGGCTGGCAGCGCGCGTTCCCACCAGGCCCATGCGGATCAGTTTGGAACCGAACCCGCCCCGATTGCTCGGCGGCGTCACCGTCGGACCGCCACTCTCGGTCCAGTCGAGGACCAGGGTCGGGGCCTGACCCTCCTCGGTACGCCAGGCGATCCGCACCTTCCCGGTGCCAGCCGACAGGGCGCCGTACTTGAGGGCGTTGGTCGCCAATTCGTGGAGGAGCAGCGAGAGCGACAGTGCCGCCTGCGGGGAAATGTCGAGGTCTGGCCCATCGAGAGCGAAGCGGTCCAGATCGGCCTGCATCACCAGAACACTCTCCATCACCGCCCGCATCCGGGCAGCGGTCCAACTTTTCTGCATCAGCACGTCGTGAGCGCGCGACAGCGCGAGCACCCGGCGCTCGAACGACTCAACCAGCGCCCGCTCAGTAACCCCGCGCAGGGTCGAGCTGGCGATCGACTGCACGACAGCGAGAGTGTTCTTCAGGCGGTGGGCCAGTTCCGTGTTGAGCACCCCCTGTAGCTCCTCGGCGCGCACCCGCGCCACGCCGACCTCGACCCGGTCGGCCACGTTGCGCAAGAACGCCAACTCCTCGGCGGTCCAGATGCGAGGATTGACGTCGTGGGCGATGAACACCGCCACCGTGCGCCCCTTGTCGCGCACCGGCATGTTGACCAACGCACCGATGCCGATCGCCTGCATCGCGGTGGGGTCGGCCGCGGTGCGCGGGTCGGCGGTCACGTCGTTGATCACCAACGGCTCGCCGCGCCGCAGGTGACCGCGAATGTCGCCGTAGTCGTCGAAGACGTGTTGGCCGGCGATGCTCGCCTGCCCTGGCGCGGTCCAGTCCATCTCGATGTTGATCGCCTCCACGTCGCCCTCGATCCGTCCGAAGCCGGCCCGGGTCGCCCGCAGGGTGCGGCCGACGATCTCGGCCGCCGCCAGGGTCATCTCCCCGGTGGTGGTCAAGTCGCGCAGGCGGTCACCCAAGACCAGCAGCGCCATGCGGCGGGCCTCAGCGTCCACGCGCAAGGTCACGTCGAGGAAGATCACCCCGAAACGATCATCGTCGAGCTTGAACGCCCGCCCCTCGTACCAGCGCCCGTTCGGGTTGAACTGCTGCGTGAACGCCCACGGCTGACCAGTCTCGACCACCGCAGCGAAAGTGTTGATCCACTCCTCGGCCGCGTCGCTGAATAGGTGACGTGCTGTCTGACCGAGCGCTTGGTCCGCCGATAGCCCGATCTGGTTACTCCAGGCCGGGTTGATCTCGACCATGCGGAAATCCGTCATCCGGCCGGTCTCATCGCGGATCACCTCGGCGATCTGAAAGCCTTCGCTCAGCCTATCAAACAGGCCGCGCCAGTAGATGTCCTTCGCGCGGCTCTCCGCGCGGGCATCGGCTTCGGACAGCCCGGCGGTGGCCGCCCCGGCGAACAGGCCGATCTGCTCAAGGTCGCGCTCGCTGAACGCGAACGGCACCGCCGCCTGCAGCTTGACCACGCCCAGCACAGTGTCGCCGCGCAGGATCGGCGCGAAGATCGCCGAACGCTGGTCCAACCGCTGAGCCAAGTCGCGTTTGACGAACGGATCGGTGCCGGCGTCCGTCATCAGGTAGGGGGCGCGAGTCTGGACGCAGTGGCCAGACCCGCTGCCGTTGAGTGGCACACGGATGCCCTGGTGGCTCACGAGCGAGCCGCGTACCGCGCGGTATTCCAACTCGTCGCCGACCAGCAGTTCGACCACACCGCCATCGGCCGCCGGCACCGCCCTCATGGCACCGTCGACCACGGCACGCAGGACGGTCGCGAGGTCGTCCCCGGCAGCCACGATCGCCGCCTGGGTGTCGCGGAACGCTTCCCGGGCGCGGAACGCCTGAGCCTCGTCCACGCGCAGGATGTCGCGGGCGGTCACCGCGCGGCGCAGCTCCATCTGGCTCATCACCTGCTCAGCCAGAAGGCGCAGGCCGTTCTGTTGGGCCTCAGTCAGGCCAGCCGGGCGCGGCGCCCGGTCGATCACGCACAGGCTGCCGAGCACCATCCCGTTGGACGTGCGCAGCTGCGCGCCAGCGTAGAACCGGATGAACGGCTCGCCGGTAACCAGCGGGTTCTGCGCCGTGCGCGGGTCAGTGGTTAAGTCGGGGATGATCAGCAGCACGTCGGGCTGCGCCAGGGCATGGGCGCATACCGAGCTGTTGAGGTCGGTCTCACACGGCGGGAAACCGACCCGTGCCTTGAACCACTGGCGATCCCCGGCCACCAAGCTGACCAGCGCCACCGGCACGTTGCAGAGCTGGCAGGCGAGCTGCACGATACCGTTGAAGCCGGGCTCGGCCGGGGTATCGAGGATCCCATACGCTGCCAGCGCGTCGAGGCGGGCAGGATCGTGGACGGCTTCGGGGACGGACAAGGCGCTAACCGGGCGGCGCGACGTGGTGCCGATGGCATACACCATTTCCGTCAGGCAGCTACGCCTTGCGGCACTACACGAGCCGCATCTCGTCGGGCTTGAGGCCGAGGCGGCGGGTGATGTCGTGTCCGAGCGAGCCCACCATCTCGACCTGCATGTCCTCGGTCGCCAAGTCGCCTACTAGCGTGAGAGCCGCCGCCGCGGATTGGGCAAGCACGGCGTAGACGCGGACGGTCTCGCGCCTCTGATGTACGGCAATCAGGTAGGCCGTGCGCTTCGCCCGCTTCGTCACCGACCTGCCTCGATCCGGGGCCGATCGGTGACGACCGTTGGGTCAATCCTTATCGGGCTTCTCCTTGGTGATGGCGCCGGTCTTGGGATCGACGTGAAACTCCATCTTCACGCCGTTCTTCACGCCTTTGCCTTCCCAGTGACCGTCGTCGGCCTCCAGTTCGGTGATGCTGGAATAGCCCACATCCATGAGCTTCTGCTTGACTTGATCGGCCGGGATCCAGTCGGGGCCCGGCTTGTCGTCCTTCGCCAGTACCGGGCCCGCGAAGGCGAACGCCGCCGCAAGGATCAGGGGGAAAAGCGCCTTGGATTTCATTAGCCGCTTCTGTTTCTGAGTGTGTCCAATAACAGGCGAGATGAGGAGCGGTTGCCGAGAGATTGCCGTGGATGGTGGTCGGGTGAGGCGGCGGAATGACCCCTGATCAAGACGCTGATCATGTGACCTTGGAGAAGCGTGGCGGCTGACGGCACGGTCCAGGGATGAATGAAAAGCTATCCCAATTGAGCAAGGCCTAAAGTCGGAATTTCCACCTGAGCGCGAATATTCAGCTCGTACCGAGCCTTCTTCTGGACTGCTTCTGAGACCGCAGCGCACCGGATCTTACGCAGCAGGCTCTCGCTCGTGTGTCCGGAAAACGTACAATCCGAGTGCCAGCGGTCCTGGATCAGCTTGGTCATCGAGTTTGTGAGCATCCCGACGCTTCCTCAGCGGGTTAATGCTGCTTTAGGAGCCAAAGGCGCGCTCGTCTCCCAGAGCTGAGCCAGAGCCAGCCGGCCATAAACAAAAAAGGAGCCGCACGAGGCGGCTCCTTCAGTCTCCGTCGTACCGGGTTGGGGGTCAGTACTTCCGGATAATCGGCTCCGGTGCCATCGGCACCGGATCGGCACCGAAGCGGTAGGTTAGGCCAGCGTAGACTGAGAGCGGTTGGGCCAGGGTCGTCGTCCGCGGGTCGTTGATCGACAGGTTTCCGGCCACCGCGCCGGTCTCGGCAAAGGTGCCGAACGTGGCGTAGCGGTTGTTAGTTAGGTTGGTGATCAGTCCGAAGATCTCCAGGTTCTTGGTGACCTGATACTTCGTCGTGAAATTCATCACGTAGTAGGCCGGCAGCTTGCGGTTGAGGTTCGAGTCGTCGCCGCGGAAGTAGGACGACGAAAAGGCCGAGACGTTGAGCCCGAAACGCCAATTCGGAGTGATATTGTACTCGAACCCAGCCTTGATCTGATGATCAGGGATTAGCGGGATCTTGTTGCCCTTCTTGACGAAGATCGCGCCGTCATCGGACAGAGGGTTGTTCGGCGACGACAGTGTCTGGTTGAACTGGTAAGTGGCGTCGATCAGCGCGTAGTTGGCGTAGACGAGCAGGTCCGGATTGACGACGTACTCAGCGCTGACCTCGATGCCCTGACGCTGTGTCGCTGGCACGTTGGTGTAGTAGGCGCGCGCCGCATTCCCCGCGACGGCGATCTGGATGATGTCGTTCTTCAGGTCGGTTCGGAAGACGCCGGCCTTATAGGTCAGGTTTCCGCCCGAGAGGAAGTTCGGGATGACGCCGCGGAAGCCGACCTCGTAGGTCTGGCCGGTGACCTGCTTGAGCGGCGGGTCGGCTACCAGAGAGTTCGGCAGCAGGCACGGCCGGTCCGGGTTGGCGCAGGCCAACTCAAGCGGGGTCGGCGCGCGGTTCGACTCCGAGTAGCTGCCGTACAGGTTGAGCGCCGGGTCGAACCGGTAGGTTAGGCCCGCCAGCGGGTTGACCTTGGTGAACTCGTGCGTGCCCGTCACGTCCGGCGAGAAGCCGGTCTGATCGACTGAGCGAATATGCGCGTAGTTCAAGCGGAAGCCGGCGGTGAGCGACAGGCGGTCAGTCACGTCAAGCGTGTCGGTGGCATAGAGGCCGAGATACAGGTTGGAGCCGTTGACCGAACTCGGCGCAATGCCGAGCGCGCCAAGGGTGCGGATCATCTCCGTGCCGAGGCCGGGGATGGTGCCGTAGTAGGGGTTGTTCGGATCGACGGTGATCCCAAGGTTCGGGTTGATTACTCCGAGTTGGCTCTGCGACTTGAACGAAAAATCGGCCGCATCGACGCTGCCGCCGATCACGAAGGTGTTGGGGAGGCCGAAGATGCGGTCACGGTTGGCCGCCTGCAGCGAGCCACCATAGCCGGTCGCTTCGGTCAGGGTCGTATCGATCGTGCCGTAGGGAATGCCGGAGCGGAATGGGATGCGCTGGTTCTGCTGGCCTAGCAGCAGGAACTGGTTGCGGAACGCGTTTTGCGACTGGCCGGCGGACGGGCTGAAGCCGTCATCCTCGTAGCACAGGGAGCCACGGAAGCTGGAGCGCGAGCTGCAATTCTCGAAGTTGCCGTCGTTGCCATCGACGTAGCGCTCGCTGAAGCGACGGAAATACGCGTTGCCGGCGAGGTCCCAAGTCGGCGAGATGTCGACCCGGCCGGTCAGTTGGATCGTGCCAACCTGCGTTGTCTGCGTCTGCGGGAAGGTGAAGATTGCCCGGGGGTCGCGGTGCGTGAAGTCCACCGGCGTCGCGGCCGCCGCGCCGTAGAAGCTGCGGGCAGCGAGCCCGATCAGGTGAAATTCCGAGTCCTGCGAGCGGTAGCCCAGATCCGCGTAGAGCCGCCCGATCGTGCTCGGGTTCTCGTATCGCCAGCCGCGGTCGTTCAGCCCGTCGCCGGTGAAGTAGAAGCTCCAGTTATCCGAGATTTTGCCGTACTGGAGGTTGCCAGCCACACGCCCGTCGGATCCCCCGAAAGCGGTGATCTCGGTGCCCTGCCAGGTGAAACCGTTCTTCATCTGGATGTTGATTGCGCCGCCGATGGCGTTGAGGCCGAACGCTGGGTTACCGGTGACCACGTCGATGCGCTGGACTGCCTGAGGTGGGATCAGGTCGAAATTGACGACGTCGCCGAAAGCCTCGTTGATGCGGATGCCGTTCTGGTAGACGGCGAGCCCCTGCGGCACCCCCTGCACGGACGAGGCGGTGAAGCCGCGATAGGTGACATCTACCCGGTTCGAGTTGCCCTGTGAGTCCGACAGGTTGATGCCGGGGGTCTCTCGGGCAAATGTCGCGATGATGTTGTCAGTACCGCGGTCGACATCAATCTGCCGCGGGGTGATCGTCTCGACGGTGCTCGGGATTTTGTTGAGCGGCTGTTCGGAACCACGCAGGCGGACCGGCCCGGCGGGTGCAGTTGGTACTGTCTGACCGAGGGTGTTCAGGTTTTGCGCGGGACTTGAATTGCCGCCGCCGGCGCCGACCGGTGACGTCGAGACGACGCTGATCTCGCCGAGTGTTACTGCCTGCTGTGCATGAGCGATACCGGGCAGCAACGCCACGGACGCGATCAGGCTGCCACGAAGGGCCCGCATGTCTTCCCCCAACCCAAGTTCCAAGGCGCGCCGCTTCTCGTCGGCTGCATCTCATCACTCATGCGTGACCCAGGCTTAACCACAAGAGGCAACGGCCCGTTATTCTTCCTTCACAGCGCGAGCATGACTTGATTGGCGGACGCCGTGGCGCCAAGGTCACAAAAGCATCTTCTTATCAAGCACTTACGGGATAATATGGCAGACACCTGCGGGAGGATTTGGCAACGATGGACGCCACAATGCGGATATGGTTTCTGTCTTAGCTCAGCCGCTTCTCTGGGGTGGATGCACGATCTGCGATGACAGCTCAGGCTCGCTTCCTTCACACCGCCGCGCGTACTGGGTTACCAAAGATCATGGTTGGGAAAGGCATGGTCCTCGCTGCAGGGACCAAGCCGACCAAGGTCTCCTATGAGCTGCTACTGGGGGGCTCGCCCGAGCGCGTTATCGCTCACGGCACGCTGCACGCGCGGTCCTCGGCACTGGAGCGAATGTGGCTCAAGCCAGATGTGACGCTGCGGCTGGAAAACGGTCATCGCGTCGGCATTTCCATCACCGAGTTGAAGAGCCTCAAAGCTTTATTCGAGGCCTTCGACTGGGTCTGAATGGGCCGCCGGAAGCGGTGGTTAAGTTGTCACGGTTGGACCGCCGGCGGGCATAGAGCCGATCGCGCCAGTCTGGCTGAGTAGTAACCCTTGCCAGGGCTGGAGCGGCTTGTCGTAGCCTCCGATCTGCTCACGGGGCAGGGGAGCGCCGGGCGTTCTGGCGACGCAACCGTCGGTAGGTACACTGGTGGACGATGCACAAGCTCGCGCCCAACAGTCTCTCTCGCCTGCGATCCCTCTCGACGCTGGGGCCGCGCTTCTACCAAGTCTCCGTCTACATGCGACGGCTGGAGACCCTTGGGCTGGTCGTGTCCACCGGCCGATCGGATCCGGCAGCCGACAGCGTAGAGTACGAGATCACCGACCTGGGCCGTGCCGAGCTTGAAGTGCGGTACGGGCCTTCCTCGTCGACGCCAATCGAAGGCTGATTTCAGCAGCGTTCGCAGAGCCGGTACGCGACGCGGCTCGGGGGCGCGATGAGTGATGTCCTCCAGCGGGCAGAGTCCACTAGTTGTCGGCTTTTCATAGCGCCCACTATAAAGTGATTAACGGATTAACTAATATTTTTATTATAATTGTCGAATGCACGGACGGGATCGTTACGCGGCTCGTTGACGCGATAGACAAGCAAGAATTATTCGGGGGGTTCAGGATGTCAGCAGAATTGAGCTCACTGACTGCCCGTCAGATTTGCGATCAGGTAAAGGTTGCTGTGCAGGCGTTCACAGCTGCTCTCAGCGCCTTGAAAACTGATGGCCTCCGCGAAGCGTTGACCAGTGAGCTGCAGGGTATGGAAGCTTCGGAAATCAAAGAGGGGCGTACAGAGACGGCTGCTCGAACATCGTCGTGGAAGCGAGTGAAGATGCTCCACGGCCTGGGATATCCAGTTGATTTCGATTGGCTGCTTCGTAGTTTGTGACGCGCGCTCATCCTCCGCCAGCCCGCGCTTACCCCAGACTTGTCCTTGCCCTTCAGGGTGGGTTGTCCGCCACATGTCGTTTGAGGAAGGTCTCGCTGAGAACGGCAAGCATGACCATGCGGCCAGAAGCGGCCTTGCCCAACATGGGTTGAGATAGCCCCACCCCCCGATCTGATCACGGGCTGGCGGGGGAGGCCGTCTATCATCAGCGTCGTCGTAGCCGAGTGCGTGAAGCGGATATCGCCGGGAGGCTAATTTTTGAGGTGCAGATATTGTGGGTTGAACTCGGCGGCCGCGGCGAGAGCAGCCCAGTCCTGGATCTCCAATCTGCGCGATCGCAGGTCAAACAGACCTTCCGTCCGCATGTCCCTCAGTACCCGGTTCATGTGGACGGACGTCAGCCCTAACGCATCGGCGAGATCATTCTGCCGAAGCGGCATCGGCATGATGTGATCACCCGCGAGGCTGACCGCTTCGAGGCGCAGGTATAGCTCGCAGAAGAGGTGGGCCACCTTCTGACGGGCATCGCGTCGTCCCAAGCTGGTGATCCAGGCCCGGTGGGTTGCTGCGGTCACGACAATTTCTCGCCAAAAAGCTTGGACGATAGCAGGGGACTGGTCGGACAGCTTCCGCAGTTCGGTATGTGGCACGAAGGCGACGCTGGCCCGGGTCACCGCAGCCATGCCGAAATCTGACGACGGTAGGTGCAGGCTCTGCAGGTCTGGCAAATCGCCGGGCACATGGAACGATAGGATCTGACGCCGGCCATCCGCGAGGAGCTGATAGCAGCACGTCCAGCCGTCGAGGATCACGCAGCAGCGATCGGATGGGCTGCCTTCATAGACGATATCCCGGGAGGCTTCGATCGTCCGGATGATGAGAGGTAAGCCAAGGATCGCGCGTTCAGCTGCGACTGGCAGGAGTGCAGCACCTCCTAACCTGCGGGCCAGCGGGCCAAAGGGGGACTTAGATAGTGCCATCATATCCCGCTTCATCGAGCAGACGATGCGCCTATGAAGCGGTCGCGAACTGCCGAGCCTCTCAGTCCTGCCACCAACCTAAAATATTGTATTCAGTTGCATGCTGAAGCTTCGAGCCGAGCAACCCTTGCAATTAGGACGCGCGCAGCAGCCGTTCCGCCTCATCCTCCAGCTCAATCTTCACGAGGTTGAAGCGTGCCCGCATGGCCTTACCCAGCTTGAAGTGTACGCTCCGCTTGGCCGCTACGACGACCCTCTGGCCTGAGCGTGGATTGCGGCCGGTCCGCGCTTCGCGGTCCCGTATCGCGAATGTACCGAAGTCGCGCAGCTCCACGCGGTCGCCATCCGCCAGTGCGTTAGTCATCCGGTCGAGGATGGCTTTGACCACCGCCTCAATCTCTCGTGCGTACAGGTGCGGGTTCTGCGCCGCGATGCGGGCGACGAGCTTAGATCGGATCATGCGGCACCGATGCCGCGGGGCTCATCGAACCGCAACCGTACCGCGGCGCGCTAGCGTTTCGTTAACCATCCCACGCGAGGAATGCCTTCGACGTCCGGAAGCCATTCGGGGCGCCTCCCTTACCTCGCCCGCCCGGTTCACCGGCGCGGGCTTTTTCGTCTTCGACACGCTGAAACTTGGCTCTTGCTGTAGCGGCCGGCACCAGATGCGTTCAGCTGAACCTGAGGCCTAGACCTACCTCAGCCCGCCCGGTTCGCCGCGGCGGCTTCTTCATTGCTGCGGGCCCGCAATCAGTTCAGCGTCTTGGGCCGACTGCCGACGAACGACGCTATACCGACAGTGTCGACCATCGTGTCGAACGCAGTGCGAGCCTCCGCGTCGGTCGCGAAAGTGGTGTCCCATCGGGTGCAGCCGGAGGTGTGAACAACCTCCATGCGCCAGCACTCCGGCGTGCCTGGGAAGCGATAGATCTCGACCTCGACTGTTTCGCCATCCCGCGTGACGGGCCCGGACAGCGGAGAGTGCTCGAACTCGCAGTCCTCCTCGCTCATTCTCGGCCTTCCTTGATGCTTGCCTTTCGGAGCGCGCTTACCAGAAATGATCCCGACCTGGGACGGCTCCAGCGCTGGCTTGCCGACGGCTCAATAACCAGCGGCGTGCATCCTGGCCCTGAGCCGCGTTGCGTATTGGCTCTGCCGCAGATCTGGCCCCGCCCCGTGAGCAGATCGGGGCGGGGCCGAGCGCTAAGGCTCAAGGGTCTTACGCGGCGGCTCGGTGGCCCCGTAGCGCTCTTCCAGCTCGGCGCGCCCTGAATTGGTGATGTCGTGCTCGACGCTATCGGCGGATGGATCGGTTCGGCCGATGCCGACGACCAAACCCAGCGTTTCAAGGCGCTGCATGTAGACGCTGACTTGGTAGAAGCGCGGGCCGGTTTGAGCGAGCATCTGACGCTGTTAGAGGCTGGTAGAGGGAAGCTTGTGCATCGCTTGTCGATGTACCGTTGGGCAATCTGCTCGTTAAGCCTGGCGGCTGCATCGATTAGTTAAGGTTGCCAGCGATGGCAGTGAACTTCGCGGCGAGTCTCGACCCCACTAGTCTGAGAGAGGCGATAATCACAACGGCGATCAGAGCAGCAATCATGCCGTACTCGATCGCGGTAGCACCGGTCTCATCACGGATGAAGCGTTGCAGCAGCTGAGGCATCGCACGGATCCTGCGCCAATTCAGGCTCACAGGTCTGTGATATCGTCTGCCTGTTTACGGTCTGTGAAGGGATATGTACCGGGCGCTGTATGAGCTTCTGCTCCCGCTCTCCAACCCAAAGAGATCATGGTGGGGCCGGACGCGCCGCCATGATGGCCGCCGCCAGCACCGTTCGAAATGTGGTCTCACGCTGTCCGGACTGCTCCACCATCGCGAAGGCCGGCGATGCGTTCACCAGCGCGGCGACGTCGATGCTGTGACCGCTGGCGAACCGGTAGGGTCCGGCGGCCGGGTCCCGCAGATAGAGATCAATCGCCGCGACAACCTCCCGGCTTGCGATGACGCCTGTCCTGCGCAGGTCGGCGACGGTCGGAACTCCGGTGGTCATGGTTGCGCTGATCGCCCCCCCTCCTGGCGTTGACTTAGCCGTGCCGCCCGGCCGACATGGGCGGTCACGGCTACAATGCCACCTGCAGCCTGCGGACCCTGATCACGGTGGGGCGGGGACCGATCCCGCGGACAGCCAGTGGCGTGCCGGCGATCCCACTGATGCCGGTGCTGTGCCGGTAAGGGGTTGGTGAATAACCACCCCCTTCAGGCCTCGGGTGGGGTGCAGCCTTTGCACCACACGGCAGTCGACGGTCGGCCAACTACGAAACGGTTTCGCTTTTCAAATCGGACACCGTGTCCGTTTTTGCGAGTCGGTTTTTAGCAGCCACGCCCGCCCTGGCGGCTTGGGGGGCGGAGCCCGGGCGGGCGCGGAGGTCGGCGATCCATCCCACTGCCGACCCAGACGAACAAGCAAAGGGCGTGCGACGCTCCTCACCAACCCGATCCCCAAAACCGGGGAGCGCAAAACCTCGGCTGATCGGATCAGGAGACGAGCGCCAGGTCGGCGGCTGCCAAGCCCAGGCCTGCCAAAAATAGGCTGCCACCGAACGTCTCTAGGATGGCGCGGTAGCGAACGGACCACCTGGCTCCGACGGCCATGCTGACACCAGCGACGACACAGAACACGCCGAGCGACATCATGATGGTCTCCGTACCGATCAACGACACAGGGGCTACGACCGCCAAGCTGGACTGTTCCGGTGAGGAATGGTTGTCGACAAGTTAATCACTTCGCCCTTCACGAGTGCCGCTCGCGCATCCGGTGCGGGAACGATCAGGACCGCGAGGCCGAGGCGCCCCGGACGGTGCTGCCGATGGTCTCGGTTGAACCAGCGTCCGAGCCGATCGCATTACCGTAAGTTGGCAGAGGCAACGTGTTCACGGCGTGCAGGACGGCGCTGCTTGACCTCATAAGCAGGTAGAGGCTCGATATTGGGCTCAGGTCGTGAGGCATAGGTCGCCGGCTCTCGTGCATCATCTTCAGCGGCCGATATCCCGATTAGGACGCGCGAAGGATTGGTGTGCATGATCCGAACGTTCTTTGGCGCCCATCCGCAGCCCAAGCAAACAGCGTAGACCCACCTATCCCAAAGACCTGAGTTATGCCTGTCGACCGCTTTCTGTCGTTCCTGCGCCTCAGCTATGAATTGCTTGGTCTCTGCAGCTTTTTCGTCGCTGGTAATATCAGGTTTGCTCCCGGACACGTCTCTCCTCGGTTGCGCATGCTGAGCCGTCGCCGGCGCTGAAAATCCTATAAACGCGATCATAATCAGTATCAAAGCACGCATTAGATGCTCCAGAAAGACCGTGGGCACCCCCTTGTTGCGGCTATGACGTGGGTGAACGTCGGAAAGTTTCAGAGTGCTCGGAAGATTGTCAGAATTAACTTAGATTGTTTTGGGGCTTGTCGCACGAAAATGGCTCAGGCGGGCTCGCCTCAGTCGGAGACAAGCTGCTGTGCCTTATCTGGCGCTGGATCGCGACCCACGAGGCGATCGGCGCCCTAATGCGGATTGAGAAGCCGCCGCATTTCGAGCAGGTGCGAGCGAAGCTGAAGATCTCCGCTTGAAAGTCAGGCGACCCGCAGGAGGCGCTTGGCTCCCCGCTCAGGATCGGCCTCGACACGATTGAGTCGGGCTTGAATTGCGCGTCCCGGCTTGATGGGAACGAGCGCCTTGGCGTTGACGGTGACTATCCCGCCGGATCGCGGGTTGCGGGCGATGCGTGCTTCATGCCGTCGGACCTCGAACGCCCCCCAAAGCCCCGCAGCTCAACCCGATCGCCAGCGGCCAGTGCTTCGGTGATGCGGTCGAGAATGACGTCGACCATCGCATTTACGTCCTTCGCGAAGAGGTGCGGGTTCTGCACGGTGATGCGGTCGACAAGCTCGGAGCGGGTCATGGCCCTGGATGTCGGATAGGAGTGGCCTCCGCAATCGGGTCTAGACTGCCTTGAGGCGCATCGGGCATCCCCTCGGTATCCGCTGGTAGCTCGGGTGAGGATCGTCGGTTGAGATCAGGTACCAGGAGTTCCGAGCGCTCGTTCACCTTCCTCCTCTGGCTGGTCGCCTTCGCATTCGCTGGCTTCCTGATCGGACTGGGGTCGCTCGTCGTCGGCGACCTGCCGCAGGTCGAGCATCGCTACACACTCGACCAATTCCGCGAAGGCGGGCAATCGGATGCAGCCGCCGCGGCGCTAAAGCAGATCCGCCGCGCGAGGAGCGATAACCAGCAGCAGACGGAGCGGACACAGCTCGCCCTCGACGTGGCGCGTTCCGCTTCTGAGGCAGCTCGCGAGACTTTCGCCAACTGGCTGAAGACCCGCGACGTCACGCAGCGCGTCGACCAGGATCCCGGGCTCGTCGCCCGCACGCAGCAGCTCGACGGGCTCAAGGCAGCCGAACGCACCGTCGAGGAACAGCTGGAAGGCTTGGCCAAGACAGATCTCGACCTCTCACAAAAGGAGACCGAGCTGGAGGTCACCGATAGCGAGCAGCGCGACGCGGCTCAGCGGAAGCTCGACGCAGCCGAGAGCGGGCACGAACTGCGCGTCTTCGGCTATCGCCTGGCGTTGACCCTGCCGCTGCTGGGGCTCGCCGGGTGGCTGCTTCTGAAGCGGCGGCACACGCGCAACTGGCCGTTCGTGTGGGGCTTCGCACTGGCGGCAGCCTTTGCATTTTTCGTCGAGTTGGTGCCGTACCTGCCGAGCTACGGTGGCTACGTCCAGTATGGCGTCGGGGTCGTGATTACGCTCGTAGCCGGACGAGCAGCGATCAACGCCCTGCAAGCCTACCAGGAGCGGCAACGAGCCGCCGAGGCACGTCCCGACGAGGAGCGGCGGACCGAGATCGCGACCGACCAGGCCCTGCTGCGCCTCGCCAAGAAGGTCTGCCCCGGCTGCGAGCGACCGATCGACCTAACGAACGCCGACGCAAATTTCTGCCCGCACTGCGGAATCGGCGTGTTCGAGCGATGCCCAGCCTGCGATCACCGCAAGAGCACCTTCGAGCGGTTCTGCTACGCCTGCGGCAGCCGCACCGACGAAACGGCGATGACAAGCGCCTGAGTGGAAGAGAGCAGCGACGTCAGAGGCTCAATGCGGCTTCGTTTGGCCGCCCGGTGCCCAACCATGGGCCTGAACCGCCTTAACGATCTTGCCCTGCATCTCGGGCGCTACCGCCTGCATCCACTGCTGCATGCCCGTCAGCTGGATCTGAGCGAGCTGCGGCTGGGCAGCCGCAAGGCGCTTGCCGGCTGGCGTCGCGTAGAACGCGGCGATCGCCTGCAGGTCGTCCTTGCCGAGTACCGTGGCGAAGCCACGAGCCTGGATGTCGAGCAGTTCATCGTAGTGTGCGGTCAGGGTTGGTAGCACAACCTCCTGGACCAGCACCTGGGCCTTGTCGGGCTCCTTGATGCCGATCTGCTGCATCATGCCGACCATCGGGGCTGCCATCGAGCTGAGCGTTGCGGCCCGATCCCCCTGCATCTGCGCGACCGTCTCCCGGGCGACCTTCAACAGAGCCGGATCCGGGGCGGTCACAGGAGCAGGTTTCTGAACCGTTTGAGCCAGCGCCATACCAGGCAACGCAGCTCCAAGACATAGACCGATGAGCAGGGTCGAGAGGCGCATGCACAGTCCGATCGCGATCGAGACGCGATCCGGCACTCTCGCCGCCCGCTATCGCGGCACCATACGTCGAGGTTGATCGATGTCGACCACTGAGATGCGAACGTTGACTTAACCGTGCCGCCCAGCCGACATGGGCAGTCCGGCCGGACCCGTCTTGGCGAGTCGAGAGCCGGAAATTCAGGAGACCGTCGCCGCGAGATAGACCCTGAAAAGCCAACAGCCCCTTCCCGGCAAGGAAGAGGCTGCTGAAAATTCCGAGGGCCTGTGAGGGCCGAGTCGCTTCCCCTCACAAGCCATAGCTCCCCCCCGGGAGTCAAGACGGAACCTGTTTCCGTCAACGGGAAGGCTTTGCCTGGACCCTAGCCGCGGCCCGTAAGGGACCGGGTTCGATGTTTCACGCCACTATGCGGTCGGCGATCGACGGCGCGCGGACTCTCGCGCAGCTCGACGACCTGTCGCGCACCATCTGGCAGGCCCACGCAGCCGAGACCGTCACCGACACCGAGGCGCAGGGCCTCGCCGAGACGCTGCACACCCGCAGGGCTGCGATCCGCGAGGC
>NZ_JALNUM010000137.1:0-15581 GCF_026540795.1 Methylobacterium sp. GC_Met_2 | reverse complement strand
CAACGCGATCGGGCACGGCCCAAGCCGATCCCGACATGTGACCCGCGCCGTGCTCGAGCGTTGACGCTGCATCGCACCCCAGGAGACCACCATGGATCTCGACCTCACCGGCCGGAAGGCCCTGATCACCGGCTCGACCGCCGGCATCGGCTACGCCATCGCCAAGGAACTCTGCGATCTCGGCGCCGAGGTCGGCATCAACGGCCGCACCCCCGAGCGGGTCGAGGCGACGCTGGCCAAGCTCCGGGGCGAGGCGAAATCCGGCCGCGCCTTCGCGGCGCCGGGCGATGTCGCCACCGCGGAGGGCGTCTCCGCTCTGGTTAGCGCGCTCCCTGCGGTCGACATCCTGGTCAACAACACCGGGATCTTCGAGCCGAAGCCGTTCTTCGAGATCCCGGACGCTGACTGGCAGCGCTTCTTCGACGTCAACGTCATGAGCGGCGTGCGCCTGTCGCGGGCCTACACGCCCGGCATGGCCGAGCGCGGCTGGGGCCGGGTGATCTTCATCTCCAGCGAGTCCGGCGTGAACACCCCGACCGAGATGGTCCACTACGGGATGACCAAGACCGCGCAGTTGGCGATTTCCCGGGGACTCGCCCAGACGGTCGCGGGCAGCGGCGTGACGGTCAACAGCGTCCTGCCGGGACCCACGCTCTCGGAGGGCGTGGCCGAATTCATGACCCAGATGGCCGGCGGCAAGGCCGATGCCGATCTCGACGCCATGGGCCGCGCCTTCGTTGCCGAGCACCGCCCGTCCTCGCTGATCCAGCGCCTCGCGCGGGTGGAGGAGGTGGCGAACCTCGTCGCTTATCTGTGCAGCCCCGCGGCGAGCGCCACCACGGGTGCCGCGTTGCGCGTCGACGGCGGGGTTCTGCAAGGCATCGCCTAGGCGACCGCGCTCAGCGACGCCCAGTCGTCACAAACGCCAAACCGCCCTATCCGGCCGGGGGCGACGCGCCTCGATACCGAACGGACGTTCGCTATCTGAATCGCGCACGGGCGTCGTCGTTACCCGAGGGCCAGCGGGCGCCTGAGTAGCACGTTGTCGTCCTGCGATGCTCCTAGAGCCGATAGTCCGGACCTGGGGCCGGGCTTGGCTCTAGGGAGCGATCAGGCCTTCAGATGCGCAGCGAGGTGTTTGTTCATCTCGAACATCGAGCACTTGTCCTTGCCGAAGACCTTCTTCAGCTTGTCGTCGGCCAAGATCTCGCGCTTGTTTTCGGGATTCTGCAGGTTGTGCTTCTTGATGTATTCCCACACCTTGCTGACCACCTCGCCGCGCGGGAGCGGGTTGGTGCCGACGATCGCGCCGAGATCGGCAGAGGGCTTCAGCGGCTGCTGCAGGGCGTTCGGCTTGGCGCCGGCGGCGGCCTTGGTCGCGGTGGGCTTGGCAGCCTTCGCCGGAGCGGCCTTGGCAGGAGCCTCCTTGTCAGCAGTCTTGGTGGTCTTGGCCGCCTTCGGCGCAGCCTTCTCGGTCTTAGTGGCCATTAACTTCCTCCGGTTCTCGGGCCGCAGGCCGGGGCATAATCGCCCCACGGCCGAGACAGCATAGCAGCAACTAACCGGTACCGCTGCCGTTCCAAGGGGAATCCAAGGGGAAATCGCCTTCACGCGCCCCTCATCCACAAGGCACGCACGGAAATCCACACCCGACGGCCCCGATCCGGTCCGTGAGAAGATGATTCACCGATCCGGCCCACGCGAAACCTGTTCTTAACAATCTTGCCGCTGAAGTGCTTGCATGTTCGCTCCGGCCCTCACCCTCGCACTGCTGCTCGCCGCCGGGCTCGTCACGGCGCTCGGGATCGGCATCCGCGCCGAGCCGGCGACCTCCGGCACGGAACCGGGCCGCGGCCTGGTCTGAGCCGTCGGGATTGCCCCGGCGGGCCAGCCGGCCCATCTGCCCGGCGGCATGACCGACCCGCTCATCCCCACGACCCTGGCCACGACCCTGGAAAGCACGGCTCACGTCGTCCAGGTCGCGCTGAGCCCGGTCTTCCTCCTGTCCGGTATCGCGACGTTGCTGAACGTCTTCGGCGCCCGGCTGGCCCGTGTGGCGGATCAGGCCGACCATATCTCCGGGCAACTCGCCGTGGCGGCGGATGCGGAGCGTCTTCGCCTGGGCCGGCGGCTCGACCGGCTGCACCGGCGCTCGCTCGCCCTCGACGCCGCCGTGTTCCTGGCCGCCCTCGGCGGTGTCGCAACCTGCGGCTCGGTGCTGACGCTGTTCGTCGGGGCGCTCCGCGACGCGACGGTGGCGACGCTGCTGTTCGGGCTATTCGGCGTGGCGATCCTGTGCACGCTGTGCGCCCTCGTCGCCTTCGGCTTCGAGATGCTGCTGGCCAGCCGCGCGGTCCGGGACCGGGTCAACGAGCGGCGCGCCCAGGCCGGCATGGCGGCGGATCCCTGAGCAGGCCGGGCGCGTGGAACCGGTCTGTCGCGTCCCGCTTGGTTCGCAGGACCCACGGAATGCGGATCGTCCCGCATCCGCCGACAGGGAGTGATCATGCCGACGGACCTGCCCACCGAACGCGCCGTGAGAAAGCCAGGAACCCTCGAACTCGACCCCGCCGGCGAGGGCATCGCCATCGACGAGAGCCCTCGTCTGATCGGCTCGCACAAGGTCGAGGGGACCGACGTCTACGATCGGACCGGCCGCTATCTCGGCGCGATCCACACCATCATGGTGGACAAGGTTTCCGGACAGGTCGCCTACGTGGTGCTGGCCTTCGGCGGATTCCTAGGCCTCGGCGAGACCCATCACCCCCTGCCCTGGAACGCGCTCAGCTACAGCACGGACCTCGGCGGCTACGTGGTCGACATTGAGCCGGGCGTCCTTGCGGGCGCGCCGACACAGGGGGTTGGATAGGACGGCAGGACGACCCGGCCATCCGCCGCGGGCGGGTCAGGTCGCTCAGAACTTCCCACCGAGGCCGACGCTGCCGCCCGGCGCCATCGTCGGCCCCACGGAGCCGCTGCCGGTGCCGGCTCCGACCGCGCCGTTGCCGCCATCGAGATCCTCGCGCCGGATGCGCCGGTCGCCCGCATCCGCGGAGCGCGTCGCGCTGCCGGCGGTCTTGGGGATCGCAATCTGCCGCGTCGGCGCGGTCTGGAGCGGCTGGCCGTCGGCATCCACCGCGGCGTTGCGGGCCTGCCGGTTCGGCAGCGCGTCGCGCATGGAGGGCGGAAGCCCGACATCGGAGGCCGGCATCACGCCCCCTCCGCCTCCGAGCGCCTGGCAGCCGGCCATGAGGGCGGCAAGCGCCGCGCCGAGCGCGAGGCCGCGCAGGGCGGAGCACCGCGACGGGGAGAGGGTCGGCATCGTGTGGTCCTCGAAAAAGGCCGCGGTGATGTCCGCGGCTCGCGTGACTTATCGGCGGTTGTCTACGCTCAGGATGCGGCGAAAACCAGACGCCCGCGCAAGAGGCCGCGGCGCGGGGCCGGCGCGAACCTTGCGGCGCGGCCGCCGGGGTCCATAACTTCGCCCAGGTCCTGCGGCACGACGACCGTCCGCAGGGGCAGACCTTTCGGCGGCCGGCCGGGACCCGGCCGACATGGCTGTGGTCGCGCCGGCGTGCCGGCTCGGCCCGGCCCTTCCTCAGAGGACGTAGCGTGTTCAGAATCAACCGGATGATCGCGGTCGTGACGCTCGCCCTCTGGGCGTCGGGAGCCGCGGCGCAGGTCCAGGCGAGCGGAAGCGACGGCGCGTCCGGCCAAGCCTCGCCGCAGCCCCCCGTGGCGAATCCGGCGTCTCCGGCGGCCCCGGGCGCGACCGCCCCGGCGCCACCACCGCCGGCCGTGACGGCCGCGCCGCCGACTGCGCAACCGCAGCAGGGCACGCCCGCCACCGTGCTCGACACCCAGGACTACGAAAGCCTGCTCGGCCGCAGCGTGCGCAGCGCCCAGGGCGACGAGTTGGGACGGGTCATCGACATCATCATCGACAAGGACGGGCACCCGCGGGCCGCGATCATCGATTTCGGCGGCTTCCTGGGGGTCGGCACCCGCAAGATCGCCGTCGACTGGCGCGCCCTGCGCTTCTCGTCGGAGGGCGGCAAGGAGCGCAAGCTGTCGGTGGCGCTGACCCGCAACCAGGTCCGCGTGTCCCCCGAGTACAAGTCGGGTGAGCCGATCGTGGTGCTGGGCCCCGCGAGCCCCGCCGCGCCGTCGACCGAGGGCGATCAGGCGGCTGCGCCCGCCGCTGCCCCCGCCCCGACATCGGCTCCTGCGGCCAGCCCTGCGCCTCCGGCTGCATCACCGGCTCCCCCCGCCGCCACGGGCCAGACCCCGCCCACCGCCGCACCCGACAAGGCGCCGGACAAATGACGGTGGCCCGATTGAAGGTTCGCACCGCCGTTACCCCCCGCGAGCGCGACGTGCCCCGGCAGGATGTCCGCGCGCGGGCCGTGCGCCTGAAGGATCAGGGGATGGAGATGCCGCGCGAGCCGGCCCCGGCAGCCGGCGCCTCCGTCGGCGAACGCCGGATCTCGTCGGCGAGCCGCTACGGCCTCGACGCCTTCGCGTTCTTCGTCGCCAACCTGCAGACCGGGTTCGGGCCGTTCCTGGCCGTCTACTTCTCGCAGGCCAAGTGGACCCAGTCCGACATCGGTTTCGCGCTCACCGTCGGCAGCCTCGTCGCCCTGCTGGGTCAGGTGCCGGGCGGGGCCTTCGTCGACGTGGTCCGCTCGAAGCGCTTCGCCGCTTCGGTGGCGGTGATCGGCATCGCGGGCAGCGCCTTCGCGCTGGCAATCTGGCCGAGCTTCCCGGTGGTCCTGCTGGCCATGGCGGCGCATTCGGCGGCGAGCTGCGTGCTGACGCCGGCCATCGCGGCGATCAGCATCGGCCTCGTCGGGCGCGCGCACGCCGGCGAGCGCCTCGGCCGCAACGCCAGCTTCGCGGCGCTGGGCAACGCCCTCGGCGCCGCCGGGATGGGCGCCATCGGCTACTATCTGTCGAACGGCGCGGTGTTCTACCTGACAGCAGCGCTCGGCATTCCGACGGTGATCGCGCTGACGCGCATCCGCGCCCGGGACATCGATTCCGGCGTGTTCAAGGAGCCGTCGAGCCCGCAGGCACCGCAGACGGCCGGGCAGGACGGGATCCGCAGCCTCCTGACCAACCGGGGGCTCCTGTGCTTCTCGGCCTGCATGGTTCTGTTCTTCCTCGCCAATGCGGCGATGCTGCCGCTGGTCGGCAGCGTCCTGACCCTGCGGGCGAGCGAGACCGCAACCGCGCTGGTGGCGGCCTGCATCATGGTCCCGCAGGCGGTGCTGGCGGTCAGCGCCCCCGCGGTCGGGCGGGCGGCCCAGCGGTTCGGCCGCTACCCGGTCCTGCTGTTCGGCTTCGGCGCGCTGCCGGTGCGCGGCCTGATGCTCGCCTATACCACCAACCCCTACGGCCTCGTCGCCATCCAGGTGCTCGACGGGATCTCGGCCTCCGTGCTGGGCGTGATGGTGCCGCTCATTGTCTCGGACCTCACCCGCGGGTCCGGGCGGTTCAACCTCGCCCTCGGCGCGGTCGGCACCGCGATGGGCATCGGCGCCGCCCTCTCGACCTCGCTGGCCGGGGTGATGGCCGACCGCCTGGGCAGCCACAGCGCCTTCCTGGGGCTCGCCTGCGTGGGCTTCGCGGCCTTCATGCTGGTGGCGCTGATCATGCCCGAAACCCGCCAATCCGACGCCCAGGCCGCCGAGCGCGTGGCCTGAGAAGCTTCGGCATCGGATTCGCTTGCGTGTTTCCACACCGCTCAAGCGGTGTTCAGATTTGACGGATAAAAGCGCACGGGAGGTGCGGACCGGTGCAACATATGGCAACGCTCTCGCGTTGCCGTCGCGGGTCAGACTGCGCCCGCGCTGCACTCCGCCTTGCCCGTTAGCCAGAGCCGCGCGAATACGGAATGGTCACCGCGATGGAAGAGCTGCACCGATACGCCGAGAGGCCCTTCGCCTTCGTCGGACGGTATCTCCGCCGCCGCTGGCTGCCGCACGTGGTCATCCTGATCTCCGTGCTCGGCGCGGTCGGCTTCTCGGTGTCCACGGATTACGCCCTCAAGGGCGTGGTCGACGCGCTGACCAAGGGCCCCGGTCCGGGCAACACCGCGGTCTGGAGCGCCCTCACGGTCCTGATCGCCTTCATCGCCGCCGACAACATGCTCTGGCGCGTCGCTGCGCTGACCGGCGCCTTTACCTTCGTGGGCGTGACCGGCGACATCCGGCGCGACCTGTTCCGGCACATGACCGGGCATTCGCCGACCTTCTTCTCGGACCGCCAGCCCGGCACCCTGGCGTCCCGCATCACGGCGACCTCGAACGCGATCTTCACGGTCGAGAACATGTTCGTGTTCAACGTGATGCCGCCGACCGTCGCGGCCTTCCTGTCGATCACCTTCATCGCGACCGTCAACACCACCATGGCGGCGATCCTGGCCGGCGTCTTCGCCGCGGTCGTCCTGCTGATGTTCAAGATGGCCGCGGCCGGCAAGCCGCTGCACCACGACTTCGCCGCCAAGGCCGCCTCCGTCGATGGCGAGATGGTCGATCTCGTCGGCAACATGTCGCTCGTGCGCGCCTTCTCGGCGTTCAAGCGCGAGGGTCAGCGCTTCGAGGGCACCATCGGCACCGAGATGCGGGCCCGCCGCTCGTCGCTCCTCTACCTCGAGAAGCTGCGCATCGTGCACGCGGTGCTGACCGTGCTCGCGGTCTTCGGCCTGCTCTACTGGGCAATCCAGATGTGGGAGGCCAAGGAGGCGACCAACGGCCAGGTCGTGCTTGTCTGCACGCTGGGCATCCGCATCCTCGCCGCCACCCGCGACCTCGCAGTCGCGCTGGTCGATGCCACGCAGCACACCGCCCGCCTGTCGGAGGCGTTGCACACGCTGCTCCAGCCGCACGACCTCGTGGATCACCCGGAGGCGCAGCCGCTCAGCGGCCAGGGCGCGAAGATCGCGTTCGACCACGTCGCCTTCAACTACCCGGATGGACGTCCCGTCTTCACGGATTTCGATCTGACGATCGAGCCCGGCCAGCGGGTGGGCCTCGTGGGCCGGTCGGGCGGCGGAAAGTCGACCCTGTTCTCACTGCTCCAGCGCTTTTACGACGTGCAGAGCGGCGCGATCCGGATCAACGGTCAGGATGTCCAGCGGGTGACGCAGGAATCGCTGCGCGAGGCGATCACGGTGGTGCCGCAGGACGTCTCCATGTTCCACCGCAGCTTGCGCGAGAACATCCGCTACGGCCGGCCGGACGCCACCGACGAGGATGTCTGGCAGGCGGCCGAGGCAGCCCATTGCACCGATTTCATCAAGTCCCTGCCGGAGGGGTTCGACACGATCGTGGGCGACCGGGGCGTGAAGCTCTCGGGTGGACAGCGCCAGCGCATCGCCATCGCGCGGGCGATCCTCAAGAACTCGCCGATCCTGCTCCTCGACGAGGCGACCTCGGCGCTGGACGCCGAGTCCGAGCAGGCGATCCGGCACGCGCTGGCGAACCTGATGAAGGGCCGGACCGTGATCGCCATCGCCCACCGTCTCTCGACGCTGCAGGATTTCGACCGGATCGTGGTGCTGGATGGCGGCCGCATCGCCCAGGACGGGTCGCCCGACAAGCTGACCCATCTCGACGGCTTCTTCCGCGAGCTGATGAAGAAGGAATCGATGGCGATGGCGCTCGCCGCCGCCTGAACGTGCGGATCGACCGAGCCGATTGCCCACGCACCCTCCCTCCCCCGCGAAGCCACCGGATGCACACATCTCTCTTGGAGAGGCGAAAGCAGCTCCGCGCGTTTCCCTCCCCCCCTTGCGGGGGAGGGAGAGCGCGTTGGCCTTCGACCCGGATTGTTCTGCAGCCGTCGAACGCATCGAACCACGACCTGTGAATATCGTAGCCCGCAACGGCGCGGTTCCCACGCTCCAGCCCCGCTGGTAGAGCGTCACGGACCGGACCTTGCATTGTCCGCGCCGTCGCGGATCGGCCCGCGGCCGCGGCATCCCGATCCCCCGAGCCCGCCCGTGCCCGACCTCGCCCTCGTCATCCGGGAGATCTCCGAGGAGATGGCCCAGCGCTCCGACCGGGGCGCGGTCGCCGACTACATCCCCGAACTGGCTCACGTCGATCCGAACCAATTCGGCATCGTGGTGATCGACGCAGAGGGGCAGGTCTTCGCCGGGGGCGACAGCGAGACCCCGTTCTCGATCCAGAGCGTCTCGAAGGTCTTCACACTGACCCTGGCCCTCGGCATGGTCGGCGACCGGCTGTGGAAGCGGGTCGGCCGCGAGCCGTCCGGCAACCCGTTCAACTCCATCGTCCAGCTGGAGCGGGAACGGGGCGTGCCGCGCAATCCGTTCATCAATGCCGGCGCCATCGCGGTGACCGACGTGATCCTCTCCGGCCACGCGCCCCGCGAGGCTCTGGGCGAGATCCTGCGCTTCATGCAGTTCCTGGCCCAGGATTCCAGCATCACCATCGACGAGGCGGTGGCGGCCTCGGAGAAGCGCACGGGCTTCCGCAACACCGCGCTCGCCAACTACATGAAATCCTTCGGGGTCATCGACAATCCGGTCGACTACACGCTCGGCGTCTACTTTCATCACTGCGCCATCGCGATGACCTGCCGGCAGCTCGCCACGGCCGGGCGGTTCCTGGCCCATAACGGCCGCACCCCTTCGACCGGCTACTCGGTGGTCTCGGCCGAGCGGGCGCGCCGCATCAACGCGATCATGCTGACCTGCGGCCACTACGACGGCTCGGGCGAGTTCGCCTACCGGGTCGGCCTGCCGGGCAAGAGCGGTGTCGGCGGTGGCATCCTGGCGGTGGCGCCCGGAAAAGCCTCGATCGCGGTCTGGGCGCCGGGCCTCGATGCCGCCGGCAATTCGCATCTCGGCCGGGTCGCGCTCGAACGCCTGACGCAGCGCATGGGCTGGTCGGTGTTCGGGGCGTGACGGCCTGCTTGCACGGCGCCGGGTTCCACGGCACTGCGCCGGGGCACCGATCCGGCGCCTGAGGGACAACGCGGCACCATGGCGACGATCACGGCGGACCGCAGCCCGGCCGAACCCCTCGACCCCGGCGCCATCCTGGCCCGCCTGGACCGCCTGCCCGCCACGCGCGCGCTGTGGCGTCTGGTCGTGCTGCTGGGGCTCGGCTTCTTCTTCGAACTCTACGACCTCCTGTTCACCGGCTACGTGGCCCCGGGCCTCGTCAAAGCCGGGATCCTGACCCCGACGACGCCTGGCCTGTTCGGGGCGAGCGGCGTCGCGAGCTTCGTGGCGGCCCTGTTCACCGGCCTGTTCATCGGCACCCTGCTGTGCGGCTGGCTCGCCGACCGGTTCGGGCGCCGGGCGATCTTCACGGGATCGCTGCTGGCCTACACGGCGGCGAACGTCGTGATGGCCTGCCAGACCGACGCCTTCGGCCTCAATCTCTGGCGGCTGATCGCGGGCATCGGCCTCGGGCTGGAGATGGTGACGATCGGCAGCTACCTTTCGGAACTCGTGCCGAAGGCGATCCGCGGCCGTGCCTTCGCCCTATGCCAGGGCATCGGCTTCACCGCCGTCCCGGTGGTGGCGGTCCTGTCGTACCTGCTGATCCCAACGGCACCTTTGGGCATCGACGGCTGGCGCTGGGTCGTGCTGATCGGCGCCTCGGCGGCGCTTGTGGTCTGGTGGCTGCGCGCGGGCCTGCCGGAGAGCCCGCGCTGGCTCGTGGAGCACGGGCGGCTCGCGGAGGCGGACGCAATCCTGCACCGGCTCGAAATGCAGGCGGCGGCCGAGACCGGGCGACCGCTGCCGCCCCCCGCCGCGCCGGAGCCGATCCAGCCGCGTGGCGCGTTCCGCGACCTCTGGGTCCCACCCTACCGCCGCCGCGCGCTGATGATGGCCGGTTTCAACGTGTTCCAGACGGTGGGCTTCTACGGCTTCGCCAACTGGGTGCCGACGCTGCTGGTGGCGCAGGGCATCACGGTGACGTCGAGCCTCGCCTACACGGCGCTGATCGCGCTCGCCGCCCCGGTCGGGCCGCTGATCGGGCTCCTCATCGCCGACCGGTTCGAACGCAAGCACGTCATCGTGGCCGCGGCACTCGTCTACATCGCCTGCGGTCTGACCTTCGCACGAACGACGGATGTCACCGCCATCGTGGCGCTCGGCATCGGCCTAACGCTCGCCTCCAACGTGATGTCGTACAGCTTCCACGCCTATCAGGCCGAGCTGTTCCCGACCGGCATCCGCGCCCGGGCGGTGGGCTTCGTGTATTCCTGGAGCCGGTTCTCGGCGATTTTTACCGGCTTCGTCATCGCCTTCGTGCTGCGCGAAACCGGAACGCCGGGGGTGTTCCTGTTCATCTCGGCGGCGATGCTGGTCGCGGGCCTGCTGGTCGGCCTTCTCGGGCCCCGGACGCGGGACGTGGCGCTGGAGAAGATCGCGGGCTGACGTCTGCCGGTTCGAATCGTGTTATGCTGACCGCATGGTCGCACTGACGAAGCAGCGGATGGACGTCGACACATTCCTGGCCTGGGCCGAAGGCCAGCCGGGACGCTTCGAGTTGGTCGACGGCGAGGTCTTCGCAATGGCGCCGGAACGGGCCGGACATGCTTTGGTGAAGTATGCGACGCAAACGGCATTGAAACGGGCGATCACGACTGCCGGAACTGGCTGCCGCTGCCACATGATGCCCGACGGCATGACGGTCCGCATCGACGCAACAACGACGTTTGAGCCCGATGCCCTCGTGTATTGTGGGCCACGGATGGATGTTGAGGCCATCGAGGTGCCCGATCCCGTGATCGTCGTTGAAGTGCAGTCGCCGGGTACGCGCTCAGTCGATGCAGGCTTCAAACTGGCGCGATATTTCAGTCTCGCGAGCGTGGCACACTACCTGATGATCGATCAGGTCAAGCGCTTGGTCATCCACCATCGACGTGGTGCCGATGGGCTCATCGTGACCCGCATCTCCAGCGAGGGAACGCTGGACCTGACCCCGCCCGGCCTGACCCTGTCGGTCGCCGAACTGTTCGCCGATCTCCCGCCCCCAGCAGATCCCGCGGCTTGATCCGATCCGGGGCGGATGCCACAGCGGCGCGAACCCGAAACAGGACGCCCGATGACAGCCTCCCTCGATCTCCTCGTACTCGGCAACGCGATCGTCGACGTGATCGCCCGCGCGGATGAGCCGTTCCTCACCGCGCAGGGCGTCACCAAGGGCGCCATGCAGCTCATCGACGAGCCCCGTGCCGAGTCGCTGTTCCAGGCCATGGGGCAGACCACGATCGTGTCGGGCGGCTCCGGGGCGAACACCGCCGTGGGCGCGGCGCTGCTCGGCGCCAAGACCGGCTTCGTCGGTAAGGTGCGGGACGACGAGCTGGGCGGCCTGTTCGGCCACGACCTGAAGGCCACCGGTGTCGGCTTCACGGTTCCGCCGGCGACCGAAGGCGCGGCGACCGCCCGCTGCCTGATCCTGGTGACGCCGGACGGCGAGCGCACCATGAGCACCTATCTCGGCGCCTGCCAGGGGCTCTCGCCCGAGGATGTCGACGACGCGCTGGTGAAGTCGGCCCGGGTCGTCTACCTCGAAGGCTACCTGTGGGATCCGCCGGCCGCCAAGGACGCGTTCCGCAAGGCCGCCCAGATCGCCCACCAAGCCGGCAACGCCGTGGCGCTGACCCTGTCGGATGCCTTCTGCGTCGGCCGCTACCGGGACGAGTTCCTGGGCCTGATCCGCGATGGCAGCATCGACATCCTGTTCGCCAACATGGGCGAGCTCCAGAGCCTCTACCAGACCGACGATGCCGAGGCCGCCGTGGCGGCTTTGCGCGACGAGCGCAACGCCCGCGGCCGGCACCTGCTCGGCCTCGTCACGCGCTCGGCCGAGGGCGCCCTGGTGATCCAGGGCGGCGAAGTCCGCGCCGTCGAGGCGAGCCCGGTCCATGCCGTGGTGGACACGACCGGAGCGGGCGACCTGTTCGCCGCCGGCTTCCTCGCCGGGCATGCGCGCGGCCTCGACAACGTCGCCAGCGCCCGGCTCGGCACGCTGGCGGCCGCCGAGGTGATCCAGCACATCGGCGCCCGCCCGCAGACCGATCTCGTCGGCCTCGCCAAGGCGCGCGGGCTGCTCTGAGCCCGCCCGGGCCGCCCGCACGGTCGGCGAGGCAACGTGTGACCTCGCCGGCCCCCTGCGCGGCCTGCCCTTTGGTCTGACGCGCCCGATCGATCAGGGCCGCAGCAGCACCTTGCCCACCGCCGCCCGGCGGGTCAGCAGGCCGAACGCCTCCGGAAACGCCGCCAGGGGGTAGGTCCCGTGCACCTGTGCGGTGAGCTTGCCCTCGGCCACCCAGTCGAGCAGCCGGCGCTGGTCGGCCCGGTGGGCCTCCGGCTCACGGTCGAGGAAGGCGCCCCAGTGGACGCCCTGCACGTCGAGTTCCTTCAGGAGCATCAGGTTCAGCGGCAGCCGCGGAATGGCGCCGGCGGCGAAGCCGATCACGAGGTAGCGCCCGCGCCAGCCGAGCGCCCGCAGCGCCGGCTCCGCGTAGGCATCGCCGACCGCGTCGTAGACCACATCGACCCCGCCCCCGGAGATCCGGCGCAGCTCGTCCTTGAGGGTGGCGGGATCGTAGACCAGACCCGCCTCGGCCCCGTGGGCGCGGGCGACCGCGAGCTTCTCCTCGGAGGAGGCGCAGGCGATCACCCGGGCGCCCATCAGCCGGCCGAGTTCCACCGCGGCGAGGCCGACGCCCCCGGAGGCGCCGAGCACCGCCAGCCACTCGCCGGGCTGGAGCCGCGCCCGGTTGGCCAGCGCATGGAGCGACGTGCCGTACGTGATGGTGAGCCCGGCCGCCTGCTCGTCCGGCACCGCGTCGGGCACCGGCGTGAGCTGGCTTGCGGCGATGGCGATTTTTTCGGCGCAGCAGCCGTGCCCGGCATGGACGATCACCCGGTCGCCCACGGCGACGCCTGACGCGCCCTCCCCCAGCGCCTCGACCACGCCGATTCCCTCGCCCCCCGGCGAGAACGGCAGCGGCGGCTTCACCTGATAGCGCCCGGCCGTGATCAGCGTGTCGAAGAAGTTGAGCGCCGCCAGCTGGATCCGCACCAGGGCCTGTCCCGGCCCCGGGACCGGATCGGGCCGCTCGGCGATCTCAAGATGGTCCGGCCCGTCGAGCCGCGTGCACAGCAGCGCCTTCATGGCGTCTCGTCCTCCCGTTATGGTTGGTCCTGTTCAGGACCGGACCGGCCATGCGGTCAAGCCGTCCCGATCATCTCCCGGATGCGGGCGCCCAGCACCTCGACCACGAACGGCTTGGTGATCACCTGCATGCCGGGGCTGAGCTGGCCATGGCCCAGCACCGTCGCGTCCGCGTAGCCGGTGATGAACAGCACCTTGAGCCCCGGGCGCGTCTCCCGTCCGGCCTCGGCCATCTGGCGTCCGTTCATCCCGCCGGGCAGCCCGACATCGGTGACCAGCAGGTCGATGCGCACATCCGATCGCAGCACCTTGAGCCCGGCGACGCCGTCCGCCGCCTCGATGGCGGTGTAGCCGAGATCCTCCAGAACCTCGGTCACCAGCATCCGCACGGTCGGCTCGTCATCGACCACCAGCACGGTCTCCCCCGGGGCGGCCCGGGGCGGGGCACCGGGCGCGGCGCGCGGATCCTCCTCGGGCACCGCGCCGCCGTGGCGGGGCAGGTGGAGGCAGACATTGGTGCCCCGGCCGACCTCGGACTCGATCCGCACCTGCCCGCCCGATTGCTGCGCGAAGCCGTAGATCATCGACAGGCCGAGCCCGGTCCCCTGCCCCAGCGGCTTGGTGGTGAAGAACGGCTCGAACACCCGCGCGATGATCGCGGGCGGCATGCCGGTGCCGGTGTCGGCGACACAGAGGGACAGGTACGGCCCCGGCGGCATGTCGTGGTGCCGGGCGGCGTCCGCGTCCAGCCACGCATTGGCGGTCTCGATGGTGATCCGCCCACCCTCGGGCATCGCGTCCCGGGCGTTGATGCACAGGTTGAGCAGCGCGTTCTCGAGCTGCGGCGGATCGACCAAAGCCGGCCACAGGCCCGGCGCGCCGATCACCTCGACCGCGATGGCGGGGCCCACGGTGCGGCGGATCAGCTCCTCCAGGCCGGCGACCAGCCGGTTCACGTCGGTCGGCTTCGGATCGAGGGTCTGGCGGCGCGAGAAGGCCAGCAGCCGGTGCGTCAGGGCGGCGGCCCGCCGAGCCGCGCCCTGGGCGGCATTGATGTAGCGGTCGACATCCATCATCCGGCCCTGGGCGAGCCGGGTCTGGATCAGCTCCAGCGAGCCGGAGATGCCGGCGAGCAGGTTGTTGAAATCGTGCGCGAGGCCGCCGGTGAGCTGGCCGACCGCCTCCATCTTCTGTGCCTGGCGCAGGGCTTCCTCGGCGGCCGCCAGGGCTTCGGTGCGCGCGCGCTCGGCGGTGAAGTCGCGGCCGACCGCGTTGATCATCCCCTCCCCCGGCCGGGCCGACCAGCTGATCCAGCGGTAGCTGCCGTCCCGGTGGCGGTAGCGGTTGTCGAAGCGCGCGAGGCGCTCGCCCGACGCGAGTTGCTGCCCCCCCGCGACGGTCCGGTCGAGATCGTCCGGATGGACGAGGCTCATCAGGTTGAGGCCGACGAGTTCGTCCGCCTGCCAGCCCAGCACCTCGGTCCAGGCCGGGTTCACCGCCAGCATGGTCCCGTCGAACGCGGTGCGCAGCATCATGTCGGTGGAGAGCGTCCACAGGGCGTTGCGGTCGGCGGTCCGGTCCGCGACCTGCTGGGCCAGGGTGGCGTTGAGGCGGCCCAGCTCCGTGAGCGCGGCCTCCAGCTGGGCGCGGCTCTCGGTGAGGGCGGCATCGGCCAGCACGCGGCCCGTGGTCTCGCTGGTGAGGATAAACAGCCCGGCCACATCGCCCGCGGCATCGAGGACACGGGAATACGAAAAACTCCACCACGTCTCCCGGGCGCCGCGGTCGGTGTCGAGCTGCCAGGGCAGATCGACGAAGCGCTCCGGCCGGCCCGCCAGGGCGGCGTCGATGATCGGCTTGGCCTGATCCCAGGCATCGGCCCAGACTTCGTCGAACCGCGCCCCCATGGCCCAGGGCAGGCGCGGCCCCAGCAGCGGGACGTAGGTGTCGTTGAAGAAGAAGTGGAGATCGGGCCCCCAGGCCAGGATCATCGATTCCGGCGAGTTGAGCACGAGGGAGAGCGCGGCGCGGAACTCCGCCGGCCACGTTTCCGGGGGGCCGAGGGGGTGGCCGGTCCAGTCGCGCGCGCGGATCATGCGCGCGGCTTCGCCGCCGCCGGCGAGGAAGGCGAGGGGGTCGGTCACTGGATCAGAACGATATACGTCATGGGCGTATGGCGTATGACTGCCTTTGGCGGCATCTCCAAGATGCCGCTCGCGGTTCAATGACGCCGTTGCAGAGCGCCGTCTTTGCGAGTGGAGCGAGGCAGCCCAGGGGAGCGGGACATTCGTGAGCGTTGCGCCGACCGGATGGCTTCGCTCCGCTGGCTTAGACGGTCGGGCGCAGCTTCGATCCAGCCAGCTTCCCAGAGACTGAACCCAATGAGATCAAGCATGCGATGACTGCTCG
>NZ_JALNUM010000136.1:0-15658 GCF_026540795.1 Methylobacterium sp. GC_Met_2 | reverse complement strand
CTCGGTGCCGCCGCGCAGTCGAACACCGATGTCGGCCCCGAGCGGGGGCCCCCGGAAGCCGACCTCGCGACCGCACGCCATCTCGGCCGGCGTGTGGCCCAGGTCACGCTTCAATGCGTGCGTGGCCGTGAGGCGATGGGCCTGTGACGGCGTCGCAGAATTCGGCGGATCCGGTGGAAGTACGCTTCTCGGATCTCCGGCCCGGCCTGGTCCGGCTCGCCTACCGCATGCTGGGCTCGACGGCCGATGCCGAGGACGTGGTGCACGACGCCTATGCGCGCTGGCTGGCCGCCGACCGCGCCGCGGTGCGCGAGCCCGCCGCGTTCCTGCGGATCATGGTCACGCGCCTCTGCCTCAACCAGCTGACATCGGCCCGCCGCCGGCGGGAGACCTATATCGGGCCCTGGCTGCCGGAGCCGATCTTCGATCCCGAGGATGGCGAGCCGCTCGACGACATCACCCTGCCGCTCATGATGGCGCTGGAGCGCCTCTCGCCCCTCGAACGGGCCGCCTTCCTCCTGCACGACGTGTTCGGGATGAGCTTTCCGGAGGTAGCCGAGGCGATCGGGCGCGAGGCCGCGGTGTGCCGGAAGCTGACCAGCCGCGCCCGCGTGCATGTCCGGGAGGCGCGGCCGCGCTTCGCGGTGGCCCGGGAGGACGGCTTCAGGATCGCCGCCGCGTTCCTCGCCGCGTCGCGCAGTGGCGACATGGCCGCACTCCGGGCGCTCCTGACTGAGGATGTGGTCGCCACGGCCGATGGCGGCGGCAAGGTCTCCGCGTCGCTGGCGCCTCTCGTCGGGCGGGAGGCGGTACTCGTTCGCCACGCTGCCATGGCGCGGGATTTCGGTCGGGACCCCTCCCGGCTCGTGCGCTACGCAACGATCGATGGATTGCCGGGCTTCGTCACCGTCGAGGCGGGCGACATCGTGCAGACCACGGCCCTGTGGCTGCGCGCCGACGCGGTCGCTGCCCTCTACGTGGTGCGCAATCCCGACAAGCTGATCCGGGTCTCCCGCCTGGGCTGATCGCTTCCGGGCGCGTCCGTCCGGCGGGAACGGTTTCGCACGGATGTCCGTTGCTGGCGCCACGGGCCGCGATAGCCCGACTTTCGCCGGAGCGACCATGCCCCGCCCCTATGAGCCGTATGCCGATGCCCTGCGCATCGCCCGCGAGATCGTCCGCGATCGGGTCGGCGCGGTTACGCGGGCGGCCGTCCAGGCGGATCCCCATGCCTATGACGAGGCCTGCAATGCCCTCGCCCTCCGGATCGCCGAAGCCCTCGTCGACGCGGGCGAAGCGGTGGCCAACCGCTATGCCGGCCGGGACAACGCGGCCGCCTGACGGCGGCTTTCCGCCCCTCGATCAGCCCCGCTTGCGCCCGCCGCCGCCCTTGTATTTCGGCTTCTGTCCGCCGAGGCCTTGCGTCGAGCGCGGCTTCGGCCGCTCCTGCCAAGCCACCGCGTTGGCCGGCAATTCCCGGTCCGTCCCCGGACCCATATTGTCCAGATCGGGCTTGGTGATGCGGCTGCCCCCCGCTCCGCGCGGGGCTTTCCGGCCGAACTTGCCCGCCTCGCGCTCCACATCCCCCTGCCGGGCCATCGGATCGTCCGAGACCAGGAGCTCGGTGGCCTGGAGCCGCTTGAGTTCGTCGCGCAGCCGAGCCGCCTCCTCGAAGTCGAGATCCGCGGCGGCCGTGCGCATCCGCTTCTCCAGATCCGCCATCACGGCCTTGAGGTTGTGGCCGATCGTGACCGCATCCTTGGCGAGCCCGGTATCGACCTGGACGTGGTCGCGCTCGAACACGCTGCTCAGGATGTCGGCGATGCCGCGCTTCACGCTTTGCGGGGTGATGCCGTGCTCTTCGTTGTAAGCGAGCTGCTTGACGCGGCGACGCTCGGTCTCGGCCATCGCCCGTTCCATCGAGCCGGTGATGTTGTCGGCGTAGAGGATGCAGCGGGCGTCGGCGTTGCGGGCGGCGCGGCCGATGGTCTGGATCAGCGAGGTCTCCGAGCGGAGGAAGCCTTCCTTGTCGGCATCCAGGATCGCCACCAGGGCGCATTCCGGGATGTCGAGGCCCTCGCGCAGCAGGTTGATGCCGATCAGCACGTCGAAGGCGCCGAGCCGCAGGTCGCGGATGATCTCGATCCGCTCCAGCGTGTCGATGTCGGAGTGCATGTAGCGCACCCGCACGCCGTTCTCGTGCAGGTACTCTGTCAGATCCTCGGCCATGCGCTTGGTCAGCGTCGTGACCAGCGTCCGGTAGCCGGCCTGGGCGACCTCGCGCACCTCGCCCAGCAGGTCATCGACCTGCGAGCGGGCCGGGCGGATCTCGATCACCGGGTCGACGAGACCGGTCGGGCGGATCACCTGCTCGGCGAAGACGCCCCCGGTCTGCTCCATCTCCCACTTGCCGGGTGTCGCCGAGACGTGGACGGTCATCGGCCGCATCGCGTCCCATTCCTCGAAGCGGAGCGGGCGGTTGTCGAGACAGGAGGGCAGCCGGAAGCCGTATTCGGCGAGCGTCGCCTTGCGGCGGAAGTCGCCCCGGTACATGCCGCCGATCTGCGGCACGGTGACGTGGCTCTCGTCGGTGAAGACCAGGGCGTTGTCGGGCAGGTACTCGAACAGCGTCGGCGGCGGCTCGCCGGGCTTACGGCCGGTGAGATACCGCGAATAATTCTCGATGCCGTTGCAGGCGCCGGTGGCCTCGATCATCTCGATGTCGAAGGTGCAGCGCTGGTCGATGCGCTGCGCCTCGATGAGCCGGCCCATCTTGGTCAGCTCCTCGATCCGGCCGTTCAGCTCGTTCTTGATGCCCTTGATCGCCTGCTGCAGCGTCGGGCGCGGCGTGACGTAGTGCGAATTCGCGTAGACCTTCACGAACTTCAGCTCGGAGAGGGTCTTACCGGTCAGCGGGTCGAACTCGACGATGCTCTCGATCTCGTCGCCGAACAGACCGATGCGCCAGCCGCGATCCTCCAGGTGGGCCGGCCACAGCTCGATCGAATCGCCCCGCACCCGGAAGGTGCCGCGGGCGAAATCCGACTGGATCCGCTTGTACTGCAGGGCCACGAGGTCGGCGATGAGTTGCCGCTGCTCGATCCTTTCGCCGAGGGACACGGTGAACGACATCGCCGTGTAGGTCTCGACCGAGCCGATGCCGTAGATGCACGAGACCGAGGCGACGATGATCACGTCGTCGCGCTCCAGCAGGGCGCGGGTCGCGGAGTGGCGCATCCGGTCGATCTGCTCGTTGATCGAGGATTCCTTCTCGATGAACGTGTCCGAGCGCGGCACGTAGGCCTCGGGCTGGTAGTAATCGTAATAGGAGACAAAATACTCCACGGCGTTATCGGGGAAGAACGACTTGAACTCCCCGTAGAGCTGCGCCGCCAGCGTCTTGTTGGGCGCCAGGATCAGGGCGGGGCGCTGGGTCTCCTCGATGATCTTGGCCATCGTGAAGGTCTTGCCCGAGCCGGTGACGCCGAGCAGCACCTGATCGCGCTCATGGGCCTGAACGCCGGAGACCAGTTCGGCGATGGCCCTGGGCTGGTCGCCGGCCGGCGTGAACTCGGATTTCAGCGTGAATCTGAGGCCGCCCTCGGATTTCTGGGGCCGCTCCGGCCGGTGCGGCACCCAGGTCTGGCCGTCCTTGAACAGCGGGTTGCCCTCGATGAGCAGCCGTTCCAGGGCCGAGACCGTCGCCGAGGCGCCGCAATCGCCGCCGGGATCGGGCAGGTCGGCGCCCTCCGGCACCGGTCCGTCCTCGGGCGGGGTCAGTCCGAGGGCTTGCGCCAGGCGCGGGTCGACATCCGCGGCATCGCCCAGCGCGTAGCCGGCCTGCGGTGCCTCCGCGAAGCCGTCGCGGGCGATCTCCGCCCGGCGCGTGGCGGCTTGCGGAGTCCCGCCCTTGCCGCCGCGCCCCTTGGGCTTGCCCGGGCGGGCGGGCGGCTCGGGCGGCGCCTCGATCGGCGCCGGCCTGTTGCGGTTGAGCGCCGGGTTCAGCAACGCGGCGAGATAGGTATCGAGCGGCTTCAGCTCGGGCTTCGACGCCTTGGCGGACGTGGTCGACACGGACGCGGCGCGCGATTTCTTCGGAGCGGGCATAGGCTCAATATGGGCCGAGCGGCCGCCGCGCGGAAGCCTGTCGGCCGGAGAGTTTTGCCGCGCCGCGCCCGATCGGCCGGCGCCCGGAGGAGGCCGTCCGATTCCCGGTGCGCTGCCGTTCATCCCGAGAGATCATCGGAATACAACCGTTAGGTAGTTTTCGCGTTATTTTCGGCTCGTTTCGCCGATCTCATGTCTGGAAAACCGGCTTTCGAGCCGGCCGAATTGGCTTGCGACGGATTGCAAGGGCCGTTACTTTGCGGCGCAAAGCACGATCAAGAACGATGCAGCCCGGGGCGTGAGGCGGATGCAGGACCTGGACAAGGCCTTGGCCGACATCGTGGCGATCCGCTCGCAGATCGCCCGCGATACGGCGTTTCGCGGCGTGGGGGCGGCGACGATCGCCGGTACCGGCGGCCTCGCTCTGGCCTGTGCGGCGGGCCAGGCCCTGTGGCTCGGCGACCCGGCGGTCCGGGCCGGCCTGTTCTTCGGCCTCTGGGTCGCAGCCGCTCTGGCCGCCTTCGCGATGATCGGCATCGAGGCGGTGCGGCGAACGCGCCGCCTGCATTCCGGCCTCGCCGACGCCATGGTGTGGAACGCCATCGAGGTCTTCCTGCCGGCGGCCGGCGCGGGGGCCTGCCTCGCCCTGGTGATCGCCCGGTTCGCGCCTCAGGAGGTCTGGATGCTGCCCGGCCTCTGGCAGGTTCTGGTCGGCCTCGGCCTGTTTGCCTCCGCGCGCATCCTGCCGCGGGGCGTCCAGGGCGTGGGCGCGTGGTACCTGCTCGCCGGGCTCGGCGTGCTGGCCTTCTCGGCGGAGACGCGCGTCCTCTCGCCCTGGGCCATGGGCCTGCCCTTCCTGGTCGGTCAGATCTGGCTGGCTGCGGTCATTCATCACGGCGCCCGGGCCTACGATGATGGCCTCTGATCGCGACGTGGGCCGCTTCTCCTACGAGGGGCTCGACCGGATCATCCACGAGCGGGCGCGGCTCTCCGTGCTGACCTCCCTGGTGGCCCACCCCAAGGGGCTCCCCTTCCCCGATCTGAAGCGGCTGTGCGGCTTGACCGACGGCAACCTGAGCCGGCACCTCGCGGTTCTGAGCGAGGCCGACTTCGTGACGCTTCAGAAGGGGTTGTCGCAGAACCGCCCGCAGACGGTGTGCCGGCTGACCGCGAACGGACGGCAGCGCTTCATCGGTTATCTCGGCGTCTTGGAACAGGTCGTCCGCGACGCTGCGGAAGCCGCCGAGCCCGGCCCTGAATCGGGCCGCCGCGGCCTCGATCCGGCCACGAAACCGGCGTGAGACCATTACACTGTTCCAAGACTGTTAATGTCGCTCCAATAAACTTCACCGATACGCTCTGTCCTGGAGACTTTACGATGCAAAGTGAGGCGGCGCCGAAGGCCCTGCACGCCGCGATCATCATGGACGGCAATGGGCGCTGGGCGACGCAGCGCGGCCTGCCCCGGCTCGCCGGCCATCACCGCGGCGTCGAGGCGATCCGGCGGACCGCCGAGGCCTGTCCGGATCTCGGGATCGGCACGCTGACCCTCTACGCCTTCTCGGCCGACAACTGGCAGCGCCCGGCCGAGGAGGTCGGCGGTCTGATGCGGCTCCTCCGCTCCTACCTGCGCAACGAGACCCAGAGGCTGGCCCGCACCGGCACACGGCTCAGCGTCGTGGGCCGCCGCGATCGGCTCCCGGCGGGCATCCCGGAGGCGATCATGGCCGCGGAGACCGCCACCGAAGCCGGGCGCCGCCTGCACCTGCGGATCTGTGTCGACTATTCCGCCCGCGACGCGATCATCGCCGCGGCGCAGCACATCCAGGCGCAGGAGGCGGTGACACGCGAGGATTTCGGCGCGCTGGTGGCGGGCCCGATGCACGGATCGCCGGTCGAGGTCGATCTGCTGATCCGGACCGGGGGCGAGCAGCGCCTGTCCGACTTCCTGCTCTGGGAGGCGGCCTATGCGGAGCTGCACTTCACCGAGCGGATGTGGCCGGACTACGGCCCCGAGGACCTCGCCGCCGCGATGGCGGAATTCCGGAGCCGGGAGCGCCGGTTCGGTGGGCTGAAGACGGCGGCCGTCCCCGCGGCGGCCTGAGCGGCGCTTGACGCGCGGGTAACGTCGCGCAGAGGGTTTCCGCCATGAACGAGACCCTCGCCGACCGTCGCGTCCTCCTCGTCATCGGCGGGGGTATCGCGGCCTACAAGGCCCTCGACCTGATCCGGCGCCTGCGCGAGCGGGGCGCCAGCGTCTGCCCGGTCCTGACCAAAGGGGCGCAGGAATTCGTGACGCCGCTGGCCGCCGCGGCTTTGGCCGGCGAGCGCGCCCATACCGACCTGTTCGACCGCGCCAGCGAGGCCGAGATCGGCCACATCAAGCTCGCCCGGCAGGCCGATGCCGTGGTGGTGGCGCCCGCCACCGCCAATCTGATGGCCCGGATGGCGGGCGGTCACGCGGCCGACCTCGCGACGACCATCCTGCTGGCCACGACCCTGCCGATCCTGATCGCGCCGGCCATGAACGTGCAGATGTGGGCGCATCCGGCGACCCGCCGCAACCGCGCGACCCTGGAGTGCGACGGCGTCCATATCGTCGGCCCCAATGCCGGCCGGATGGCGGAGGCCGAGACCGGCCCCGGCCGTATGGCCGAGCCCCATGAGATCGCCGATGCTTTGGAGGCGATGCTGGGCGTGGGCCTCGCCCGCCCCCTCGCGGGCCGGCGGGTGCTGGTGACCTCCGGCCCGACCCATGAGCCGATCGACCCGGTGCGCTACATCGCCAACCGCTCCTCCGGCCGCCAGGGCCACGCCATCGCGGAAGCTGCCGCGCGGGCCGGTGCTTCCGTGACGCTGGTCTCAGGGCCGGTGGCGATCCCCGATCCGCCGGGCGTCGCGGTCATTCGGGTGGAGACCGCCCGGCAGATGCTGGACGCCGTCGAGGCGGCGCTGCCGGCCGATCTCGCGATCTTCGCCGCCGCGGTGGCGGATTGGCGCCCGGCGCGGGAGGCTGGCACGAAGAAGATCAAGAAGGACGGCACCGGCCACGCGCCGATGCCGCTCGCCGAGAATCCCGACATCCTCGCCACGATCGCGCACCGGTCCACGGGGCGCCCGCCCCTGGTGGTCGGCTTCGCGGCGGAGACCGACGCGGTGCTGGACCATGCCCGGGCCAAGATCGCCCGCAAGGGCTGCGACCTGATCGTGGCCAACGACGTCTCGGCGGCGGGCGGTGTGATGGGCGGGTCCGACAACACGGTCCACCTGATCCACCGGGACGGCGCGATGGAGACCTGGCCGCGCCTCGGCAAGGGCGAAGTCGCCAGGAGGCTGGTGGTTTATCTCGCTGGAATGTTGGGTGGGTGAGGCCATCCCTCCAAAGCTGAAGCCTCTGAGACCAAAGTACTTTTCCCCTCCCCCTTGTGGGGAGGGGTCAGGAGTGGGGGTGGTTCAGGATGGAGCGTGACGGTGCCTTCTGCACCACCTCCGGCTCCTCCCCGCAAAGGGTAGGAGAGCGCCGCAGCCAGCAGTTTGTGAGCATGACAGCCTGAAGACGCGGTCCGCGCCTCGCGAGCCCCAACCCTGGCCTCAACCTTTGCGAGTCGCTAGAAGGCGCGGCGACGGCCGGCGCGCATGGCGCCGGCTCCAGGGAGAAACCATGCCTCGCCTGACCCTGATCGCCGGAGCCGCGTTGATCGCCATGAGCACAGCTGCAACTGCCGAGACCGTTACCCTGCCCTCCGGGCTGAAGTACCAGGACGAGGTCGTCGGGACCGGGCCTGAGCCGAAGGCCGGCCAGCAGGTCACCGTCCAGTACACCGGCTGGCTCGACGAGGGCGGCAAGCAGGGCAAGAAATTCGACTCCTCCCGCGACCGCAACCAGCCCTTCTCGTTCCCCCTCGGCGCCGGCCAGGTGATCAAGGGCTGGGACGAGGGCGTCGCCACCATGAAGACCGGCGGCAAGCGCACCCTGATCATCCCGCCGGAACTCGGCTACGGCGCTCGGGGCGCCGGCGGCGTCATCCCGCCGAACGCCACGCTGATCTTCGACGTCGAACTCCTCGGCGCGAAGTAACGGCACGGCTGCGTAACGGCGCGGCTGCGCGACGGCGAGAGTCCCAAAAGAATGCTGTTCGCGCAGCTGCCCGACGAGCTGTTCAAGCCGCTGGCCGCCCCGAGCCGCGGCTTCAACGCGGCCCTGCTGCTGCACCTGCACCGGCGCGTCCTCGGGGCCGAGCCGGTGCGCAAGGCCGAATTGCTCGCCGAGATCGGCGACTTCGCCGCGGGCTGGAGCGATCCGGAGGTCAGCGGCGACGAGCCGATTTCGGCCGACCCCACGGAGCGCCGCACCGCCCTTTACCGCCGCCTGCTCGATACCGGCTGGCTGATCGAGCGCCGCGAGCGCTACGTGCCGGTGGTGGAGTTCGACCCCGAGGCGCGGCTCCTGCTGGAGGAACTGTCCCGGCTCGAACGGGGCGAGACCCGCTCGTATGGCGGTGCCGTGCTGGAGGTGTTGGGCGGGCTGGAGAGCGCCCTGTCGGATCCCGGCAGCCGCTCGGAGGCCTTGTCGAACGCCGCCCGGGCGTCCGCCGCCTTCCTGGCCCACGTGCGCGGCCTCGCCGCCGGGATGCGCAAGGTCGAGGAGCGCATCCTGCGCGAGCCCGACCGGGCCAAGACCTTCCGGCTGTTCTTCGAGGATTTCGTCGAGCGCCACCTGATCAGCGACTACCGGACGCTGCACACCCGCTTCAACCCGTTCCGGTTCCGCGCCAGCGTGGTGCGCGAGGCCGGCCGGGCGCTCCGCGACGCCCTTACGGTGCGGGCGCTGGCCGAGGGCTTGATCCGCGAGGGCCGCAGCCCCGATCTCGACGCGGCCCAGCGGGCGGTGCGGGCCGACCTCGCCCAGATCCTGTCGGTGTTCGAGGGGCTCGACAACCACCTCGACGCGGTCGATGCCGTGGTGGCGCGGCTGGAGCGCCGGATCGCCGCGGCGCTCCACGTCATGGATCGGCCGGACCCCGGCGGCGTCGACCGCGCCGCCGCCATGCTCCGGGCCATCGGCGGCGCCGAGATCGCCCCCGACGTGCCGGCCGACGTGTCGCTGCTGCGCCCGCCGATCGGCCACGCGCATCTGCAGACGCCCCGCGCCCGCAAACTCGCCATCGACATGGAGCCCCTGCCCGACATCGAGGACGATCCCGTGATCGATGCGTTCGCGGCCGCGAAGGCGGAGTTCCACCGCCGCACCACGGTGACGCCCGAGGGCATGACCGCCTTCGTGGAAGCCCGGCTCGGCCAGGCGATCCGGCTGCGCGGCTCCGAGATCGCGATCAAGGACGTCGATGACTTCATCGTGTTCCAGCGCCTGCGCGAGATCGACGTGCTGTTCGATGCACGCCTGGGCGAGCGCTACGCCGTCAGCCGCCTGCCCGAGCGCGTGGCCAACGGCTGGCTCGACTGCCCGGATTTCCTGCTGGAGCGCCGCCCCGGTGCTTGAGGGGTTCCGCGCCATCATCGACGGCGACGAGCCGGCGCCGCCGGGCGCCCGGGCGCCGGATGCCGAGGAGCTGAGCCGGGCCCTGCAGGTGTTGCTGAAGGGGCAGGTGATCTACGCCGACACCCCGAATATCGGACGCTCCTACGAGCTCGCCCGGCACTACGCGCCGTTCTTCACCGACTACTTCGCTTGCCTGGGCTACGCGCTGACGGTCTCGCACCGCGACCAGATGGTGTCGCTGAGCCCGGCCGCCGACGCGCCGCGGCACGACATCATGTCGGAGCGCCTGCGCAAGGACGAGACCCTGGTGCTGCTCGCCCTGCGGCTGCTCTACGAGGAGGGCCTGCGCGACCACCGCGTCGGCACGGACGGGATCGTCGAATGCACCACCGACGAGATCGTGGAAAAAATCCGGACGGTGGCGCGCAACGAGCCCCCCGAGGAGGGTCGGCTCGCCGACATCCTGCGGCTCTACGCGCGCCGCGGCGGCCTGCGGCTCGGCGAGCGCGACCGGGTCGAGCGGGTGACGCCGCTCGCGCTCCTGCCGGGCGTGGCGGTGCTGGCCTCGGACGCGTGGCTGGAGCGCCTGCGAGCTTGGACGGAGGCCGGGGAGGTCTGAGCCACCCGATCAGGCCGCCCGAACGGTCGCAAGGAAATGCTCGACCTCGGACCCGAGCCGGGCGGTCTGCTCGGCCATCGCGGAGGCCGCGCTCAGTACCTCCCCGGCCGCCGCGCCGGTCTCGTCGGCCGCGCCGGCGACCTCCGTGATGTTGGCCGTGACGGTGTCGGTCCCGGACGCCGCCTGGGTGACGTTGCGGACGATCTCCTGCGTGGCCGCCCCCTGCTGCGCCACCGCGCTGGCGATGGTCGCCGCAGTGGCGTCGATCTCGCGGATCCGCCCCGCGATCCCGCCGATGGCGCGGACGGCGTGGTCGGTCGAACCCTGCATCTGGCCGATCTGCCGGCTGATCTCGCCGGTGGCCTTTGCGGTCTGTTCGGCGAGTTGCTTCACCTCGGCGGCGACCACTGCAAAACCCTTGCCGGCATCGCCGGCCCGGGCCGCCTCGATGGTGGCGTTCAGAGCCAGCAGGTTGGTCTGGCCGGCGATCTCCGCGATCAGCGTCACCACCTCCCGGATCGTCCGGGCGCCGGTGCTCAGCTCCTGGACCAAGCCGGTGGTCGTGGCCGCCTCGCGGGCAGCGACCTGCGCCAGATCCGCCGACGCCACCACCTGACGGCCGATCTCGTCCACCGAGGATCCGAGTTCCTCGGCCGCCGCCGCCACGGTGTTGACGTTGGCGGCGGCCTCCGCGGCGGCGATGCGCGCATCGCCGGAGCGGTCGGCCGTCCGGGTCGCCGTCGCGGTAAGGGCCTGGGCCGTCGCCTGAAGCTGCGTCGCCGCGGCCGCGACCGTGCGGACGATGCCGCCGATGGCGGTCTCGAAGCGCTCCGCGAGGTCGCGCATTCCTTGGCGGCGCTGACTCTCGGACTCCGCGCGCGCCCGGTTCGTCTCGGCCTCCAGGGCGCGGGTCTGGAACAGGTTCTGCCGGAACACCTGCACGGCCGCCGACATGGCCCCGATCTCGTCCCGCCGCCCTGCATAGGGCACCGCCGAGTCCGTATCGCCACTCGCAAGCCGGCGCATGGCGTCGGTCATCACGGTGATCGGGCGCGAGACCCCGAGCAGCGCGTAGAGCATCGCGCCCAGGGCGACCACCAGCGTGGCGGCCAGGATGGCGATGGTCGAGGACACGGCGCGCGCCTGACTCGCCCGGGCGGTTCGGCCGGACTCCTCGACGGTTCTGACATGCCGCTCCACCAGCGCACGCGCCGCCTTCGACGCGTCCTGGTAATGGGCGTTCATGGCGCCCCGGTAATAGGACATCGCCGCCTCGCGCTGGCTGAGGCTCATCCCGCGCAACCGATCCCAATCGTAGGTCTGGGTCTTCAGCTTGGCGATCAGCGTCTCGAAGAGCGCCTGCTCGTCCGGAGCGACGATCCGGGCCTTGTAGGCCTCGACCCGCGCGGCCCGATCCTTCAGCATGTCTTCCACCGCTGCGCGGCCCGCATCGCGCTCGGCCTCCGTGTCCGCCGTGGCGACCCGCACCTGCAGCAGACGCGCTTTGACAGTCAGCGCGCTGAGGGTTTCCGCCGCATCCAAGGATGGCATCGCCCGGTCGAGCAGTTCGGTCAATTGATGATCGACGGATTTCATCCGAACGATCGTCATTCCGCCTTGTATCCCGGCTGCGATAAGCAGAAACAGGAACAGGCTGCTGAGTTTTGTTTTGATGTTCGCGGACATGTTCTTGTCAGATCTCTAGCCTTCGGCAACGATACCGGGGGTGTTGGCCGGAGCAAGCTGGCGGTTCGCGCAGAACTTGAGGCGCCGCAGCCTCTGTCACCGGCTTGCATACGCGGCCGAGTCCGGCCAACTGAACCGATCGTTCTCCGCCCCGGCCCCGACATCGTGTACGTCCTCACCGATATCGCCATCGCGAACTGGTATCTGATCCGCCGTGAGCAGATCCGGCTGCGGGGCGCGGCCGCCTTGGTCGGGCCGACCGGGGCCGGCAAGTCGACGATCTTCGACGCGGTCGGCACGGTGCTGGCCGGCAACAATGCCAGCCGCCTCGCGCTGAACGCCTCCGCGTCCGGCCGCAGCGCGCGCACGGTGCGCGACTATTGCCTGGGCTGGATCAGCGACCCCGCGGAGGGCGGCCGCCCGACCCGGGAATCCTGCGAGACTGTCCTGGCCCTGGTGTTCGAGAACCCGGCCTCGGGGCGGATCGTCACGGTCGGGCTGGCGCTCGCGGCCCGGGCGGTCGAGCCGAAGGAGACCGTGCTGTCGCGCTTCATCGCGGTCGGGCACCGGTTCGAGATCGCCGATTACGCCCGCACCGCCCCCGGCGGCACCTACACGGCCCCCTGGAGCGAGATCGCCGGGGACCTGCGGGCGCGGGCGTCGAGCTTCACCGAGTACCGGACCTCCGGCGAGCGCTTCACGGCCGATGTGCTGGCCACCCTGCGCGAGGGCGCGCCAGCGCCGGAGCCGCGCCACTTCCTGCGCAGCTTCGCCAACGCGGTGGCGTTCAAGCCGATCTTCGACACCAGCGCCTTCGTGCGCGCCTTCGTGCTGGAGCCGGAGCCGCTCGACGTGGACCGCGTCCGCCAGTCCGTCGCCAACTGGCGCCGGCTGCTGGAGACCATCGGCGAGCTGGAGAGCCGGCTCGCGCGCCTGCGGCGCCTGCGCGACCGCTACGAGGCCTGGAGCGAGGCCATCCTCGATACGGCAAGCCATGAGCTGCGGGCGGCCTCCGCCGAATTGCGCCGCCGCAGCCTCGACCTCGTCGCGGTCCGGCTGCGCCTGCGCGAGGGGGCCGAGGCCCTGCGCATCGCCCGGGAGCGCGTGGCGGCGAGCCGCGGCTTCGTGCGCGACATCGACGGGGAGATCGCCGAGAAGAAGGCGCTCGCCGCCGCGGGCGCCGCCGAGGGACGGCTCGCCGCCTCGACGCTCGGCCTCTCCATGCTGGAGCGCGACCGGAAGGAGCTGGCGGGCCGGATCGCCGACCTCGTCGCGCTCATTGGCCAGATGGGCAAGCTCCAGCCCGTCGCCCCGATCCTGCGCCAGGGCTGTCCGCAGGCGGCGCGGCTCGCCGAATCCTGCGCCCGGGCCGGGCTGCGCCGGGAATCGCCGCCGGAAGAGATCCTGCGCCCCGAAGGCCCTCTGGCCGAGCTGATCGACGGGCTGGCGCGGCTGCCCGAGTTCGACGAAGCCCTGGAGCGGGCCGCCGAGGATGCGGCGCTCAAGGCCCGCGCCCAGGAGAGCGAGGCCGAGCGCACCGCGCCCCGCACCGGCGCCGGCCCGGCGGCGCGCCTGTCCTCCGACACGGTGGCGTTCCGCGGCGAGCTGGAGCGGCGCGGTATCGACGCCCTGCCGATCTGCGAACTCGCCGAGATCGTCGATCCGACCTGGGGGCCGGCCCTTGAAGGGCTGCTCGGGCGCGCCCGGGAGGCCCTGGTGGTGGCACCCGACCGGCTCCACGAGGCTTTGGGCGTGCTCCAGGGGGGGCGCGACCGGTTCCACCGCTGCATCCTGGTCAAGACCACCGACACCGCCAAGCAGCGCGCCCGCCGCTACGACGATGGCCCGCTGACGGTGATCGAGACCCGCGATCCGCACGCGGAGGCGTTCCTGGGGGTGCGGCTCGGCGGCTACGATCTCGCGAAGGATGACGCCGAACTCGCCCGCCTCGCCCGGGCCGTCGCGCCGAGCGGGCGGACCACCGCCGGCATGGCGTATTCGGTGACACGGAGTGTCGATCTGCTCATGACGCGTGGCCATCGTGGGCCGACCGTCGACAGCCGCCGGGTTCATGAGGCCGCGGTCGTGGAAGCGCGACGCCTGCGCGGCGAGGCGGCGGTCTTGCGCGAGGCCGCCCGCACCGCTGCGGCGATCCGGGCCCGCGTCGTTCGAGGCCTCGACGATATCGACACGCTGCGCGCCGAGCTCGACGGTCTCGACGGCCGGCGGCGCACCCTCCAGACCGAGCGCGAGGGGATCGAGAAGCGCGACACCGCCGGGCTCGCCGCCGAAATCGCCGCGCTGACCACGGAGCGCGTCGCCTATCTGCGCGAGCTGTCGGAGGAGCTGGAGCCGAAGCTCGACCGCCTGCTCGCCGACGAGGCTGCGCTCCGCGCCCGGCTGGTGACCATGCGCGAGGCCGCCCGCGCAGCCCTGTCGGCGCGGCGCGCAGCCCTGCGCCAAGTCATGGGCGGCGACGCCGCCCGGGTCCGCCTCGCCCGCTCGGAGGTGTTCGATCTGCGCGTGATCGCGGAGGCCCGGGGCGCGCTGGCGGGTCTCGACGCCAAGGCCGCCGGGTCCCGGGCCACCACCGAGCGCGGGCTCGCCAAGGAGGCCGCCGAGGCGGCCCGCTCCCACGGGCGGGTCGCCGAGCGGGAGCTGGCCGAGGCCTGCGCGGCGTGGCGGGTCGGGAATCCCCTGAACCAGGGCGATGCGCCGGCGATCGACGGGTTCGCCTGGGTCAGGCGCGAATACGACGCCGTCGAGGGCCACGAGTTGCGGCGCTACCGGGCCCAGGCCGAGCGGGCCGAGGTCGAGATGCGCCGCCTGATGACCGAGGATCTGCTGACGCGCCTCGCCGACCGGTTCGAGCGGGTCCATGCCCGGCTGGAGGCGCTGAACGAGCGGCTCTCGGCCCGCAGCTTCACCGGCCAGACCTACGCGTTCGAGGCGGCGGTGGACCGCCGCTACGCCGCCGTCCACGCGCTCGCCACCGAGACCGCACGCTCTCCCGAGGCCGCGCAGGCGCTGCTCGACGGCGCCACCGAGGGCCCGATGGCGTCGGCGCTCGCCGAAATCACCGCGCTCATCGCCGGCGAGGAGGATGCGGCCCGGCTGGCGGATTACCGCAACTACTTCGTGTACGAGATCGGCATGCGCGACCGGGCGGGCAACCGCACCACCATGTCGGCCCGGGCGCTGCGCGGCTCGGGCGGCGAGGCGCAGGCACCGTTCTACGTGGCGATCGCGGCCTCGCTGGCCAGCGCCTACTATCCGGGCGACCGGCCTGGGGACGAAAATCCGGGGCTCGGCCTGTGCCTGCTCGACGAGGCCTTCTCGAAGCTCGACGTGCGCAACAGCCAGGCGCTGGTCGATCTCTATCGGGCCTGGGGCCTTCAGCTCCTGATCGCCGCGCCCGAGGACAAGCGCACGACGCTCACCGAGGTGATGGACACCATCGTCACCGTCTACAAGAGCCCGGACCTGACCTCCGTCCGGATCGAGGCCGAGCATCCGCTGGAGGCGGCCCGGCGGGCGCTGCACGCGATCAATCCCGATCAGATCGGGATCGCGGGGTTTCGGCAGGCGGACGCGGCGGAGTGAGCCTGCGGGGTGCCTATCCGTTCAATGACTGAGTAGAATTGGCGGTCAGGCTGAACGCGCGTTCTCCCTCCCCCCCGCAGAGAGCTACGATATTCACAGATCGCGGTTCGATGCGTTCGACGGCTGCAGAACAATCCGGGTCG